>NZ_JAUBUJ010000024.1:67481-91782 GCF_036705405.1 Microcoleus sp. B13-B6 | reverse complement strand
GGGTCATTTTTTAACGTTATATGCTTGCTATGTAAGCATTATAACCTATTTTTATCGTATTTTATGTTTAAGTCCCGTTAGTTGGGGAACGATAAATACACAAAGAAACCGCGTTTCTCATGTTTTTTACCAACAGATGACAAATGGTGCTACGCTGGGGATAGGAAGTTATTTGTTTATGAACCAAATTAAACGTGTTGCCATAGTGGGAGGAACCCACGGAAATGAACTCACAGGAATTTACCTCGTGAAGAAATTCGATCGCGCGCCAGAGTTAATTGGGCGATCGACTTTTGAAACAATCGCCCTGCTAGCCAATCCCAAAGCTTGCGAAATCGGGACACGCTACATCGATATCGACCTCAACCGCTGCTTTAGAAAGCAAGATTTAGAAAATCCCCATCTCTCCAGCTATGAAGCGCAGCGGGCGAAAGAAATCTACGGCATTTTTAGCTCAAAAAACACTCATCTGCCCAACTTAATTATCGATTTGCACAGCACCACATCCAACATGGGGGTAACATTTATTCTCGCCAGCCATCATCCATTTAACCTGCAACTAGCCGCTTATTTAACCTCTGTGTATCCCCACATCAAGCTACTCGCTTCTACAACCAAGAATCATGATAGTCCTTTGCTGCGATCGCTTTCCGAATTAGGCGGTACGCTGGAAGTTGGTGCAGTCCCGCAAGGGATATTAGATGCGTCTTTATTTCAGCAAACTGAGCAAGTTGTCGGCACGATATTAGACTGCGTAGAATCCTACAATCAAGGCACAATGCCTGCTGCAAAGAATCCCCTGACTATTTATCACACCATTGGGGCGATCGACTATCCCAGAAACGAGAACCGAGAAATTCAGGCAATGATTCATCCCGATCTGCAATCCAGAGATTATCAAGCCCTAAATCCCGGCGATCCGATGTTTTTGACCTTTGATGGTGAGTCGCTCTTGTATGAAGGTAAATCAACCGTTTATCCAATTTTCATTAACGAGGCTGCTTACTACGAAAAAGGAATTGCCATGTGTTTTACGCAAAAGCAAATAGTTGTTAGTTATTAGTCATTAGTCATTAGTTATTTCTGGAGAGGGTTCTGGTGACAAAAACTCCTCTTTAGAAGCCGTAGTAAAAGAACGCAATTCCTTCCATATTTCCAAAGTGATAATACAGGTAATCAGCCACACCAAACCAGCCGTATAACCAGCAATAACATCGGTAGGCCAGTGAACTCCTAGGTAAAGCCGACTCAAACCAATAGCAGCAATTAATACAACTGTCAAGCTGTAAATCGACCAGCGCTGCTTGGGAAAGCGTTCACCCAAGAAATATCCTAGCAAACCGTAAATAACCATTGAAATCATCGCGTGGCCGCTAGGAAAACTGTAAAATGTTACATTAACAACGCGCTCCCAAAGTTGAGGTCGATCGCGGGCAAAAAGTTTTTTTAACAGTAAATTTAAACCGATCGCTCCCCCAGCCGCGAGCGCAATAGTTGCACCTTCCGATCGGTGATTGCGCGCTAGCAAAACAATACCCAACGTCAGACAAATCACTAGCAGCAACTTCGGCTCGCCCAAAAAGGTAAAGCCCAGCATTACTCCATCGCGCAGCGGAGTGTGAAGGCTCCTGAGATATAGTAAAATAGATGTATCGAAAGCGTAACTTTGTTTTCCCAACACGTCTTCGGCAATGGTGGCAAATCCCCACATCCCCAAAGCAGCAACAGCAAGCCCGGCCAGCCGAATTATCGAAATGAGCGATCGAATTTTAGAACCCATTCTTGAACTCATTAAAATTTTAAAATTTCCAACTCAAAATAATACAACAAATATAGGAAACGAAAACGCCTTACCCATCGTCTAGATTCTTGATCCCCTCTATTCTGAATCATTAATTGATTTTTCACTACCCACCTCAGCTTTTACATCCAACGGGCGAATGACTATACTATCAAAAAAATACATTTCTGCAATTTTCTTGACCTTGGGGTTGACAAGTCTGTCTAGCTGTGCTAATAACAGCGGAGTAAGTGCCCCGATCGCCGAAGCCAACACCATCGCCCAGCGTCTCGTCTCTACCGCAGTCGCCCAAAAGCCCAACAACCCGCAATTCGGCCAGCCGATCGACTGTACCCTAGGCAAAGATTGTTTTGTATTGCTGTATTTCGATCGAGAACCCGGCCCCACCGCCGTAGATTTTGGCTGCGGGCGTCAAACCTACGACGGCCACGACGGCACAGACTTTGCCATTCCCGACGCCAAAGCAATGGCAAAAGGAGTTCCAGTTATTGCCTCCGCTGCAGGCAAAGTTTTGCGAGCACGAGATGGTGTGGTCGATCGGCGTTTACAAAACGAGACAGAGAAAGCCAACATCGCAGGCACAGAATGCGGTAACGCCATAGTGATCGATCACGGCGCAGGCTGGGAATCCTACTACTGTCATCTCCGCAAAGGCAGCGTTGCCGTCAAACCGGGGACGCAGGTACAAAAAGGCACTGTTTTGGGCATGGTGGGAAACTCTGGGATGGCATCTTTCCCCCACGTACACGTAACTTTTCGCTATCAAGGCAAACCCGTAGATCCGTTTGTCGGCCCCGACGCGAAGGTAGGCTGCAACATCGCCCGCAATCCCATCTGGGACAAACCTCTAGACTATATTTCCACAGGTTTAATTCGGGCCGGTTTTGCCAATAAGCCGCCGGACGAGAACGCTGTCTGGGAAGGAAAATTTTCCGGGACTCAACTCCCTGCAAACAGTCCAGCCTTGTTGTTTTGGGTGCAAAGTTACGGAGTGCTCAAGGGCGATCGCGAACAATACAAATTATTTGCACCCAACGGCACAACCATCGCCGATCAGACCAATGAAATTAAAGCCCCCAGCCGCACTTGGTTGGGTTATGTCGGCAAAAGAAACAGTACAAATTCTCCTGTGATTCCGGGAGTTTGGCGGGCCGAATACCGGTTGATGCGGGGCGATCGAGTTTTGGCAGAAGTCAAGCGAGAAGTAGAGTTGCGTTAGTCGCCAAGTTACTCATACCAAATTCCTTTGAAAACGAGCATCAAATATGTTAAAATAACAACAATATTTTTTCATTTTTGATGGTCAAGTTTTCCTGGGCTCGTAAGAAAAATGTCATACAGCCAATTCACAAACCTAGAAATGATTGAAACCAACTTTGGCATAACCATTGCTGACAAAGTTGGTATTTTTGCCGATTTACCCGACGCCGAGTATAGCGAGCTTCTCAGCCAAACTCTGCAAGAAAACATTTCTTTGGCTTTAGCAATTAATACCGAAAAAGCTCGCTCCGAATTAATTGTCACACCTATTTTAGTAGAACTGAGAAAGCAGTTTAAGTATCAAATTAGCTTTTTTTCAGGAAAAGAGTTTAATGTAGATTTAGGAAAAGGATTAACGGGTTTCTGTGATTTTATGATTAGTCGTTCTCCCGAACAATTGCTAATCAAAGCGCCCGTGGTCGCCTTAGTAGAAGCTAAAAATGATAATATCCAAGCTGGGCTTCCACAATGTATGGCAGAAATGATTGCCGCTCAAATCTTTAATGAAAGAAGAAACAATAATATTTCCGAAATATATGGAGTGGTCACAACAGGAACCAATTGGAAATTTTTACGGCTTAGTAATCAACTTATGGAAGTTGATTTAAATGATTATTTTATTGATAATATTAGTAAAATTATTGGCATTTTAAAATATTTGATCGATGCAGATCACCTATGAAACTGGGAGCCAACTTATAGCAGGAGGCAGGAGGCAGGAGGCAGGAGGCCGACGTAATGAGAGCGAGGGTTTCAGCAATCGATATCGTCCGGCGCCGCCTTGGCGGTTGCTATATGAAATTTGCTCAATATAGATAAATTTAACAATGACTTAACCATAATTTTTACAACATCACAAATTCTCCGGGACAATCTAGCTTTCATCAGCTTGTTGTCGCCGGCTTGATCGCTCATCCTTCCCCGTCTAACGCGAGCGTTCGGGAGGGTGGTTTGGATGGGGAGAATTTAGGGCAAATTGTTCCAAGCTTGAGCCACAATGTCGCTCAGCCATAGCCTCTGAGCAAAATCGAGCAGATTGTCGTCGGCTAGTACCTCAGCCTTCAATTCATCCAAAGACTGAGATCGCGATCGAGCTATTTGAATCACACCCGCGATCGCCGACGCCACCAATTCTTCATTCAGCGGCTGCTGTCGCAAAGCAATCATTTCTTGAGGATTCGTAGGAATGGGATAATTCATGAGATTGCATACCGAAAGGAGTAGATATTCAGCCACTGCGGGCCAACCGAGAGCAAGAGCGATCGAAAACCTAAAAATCTGAGAACATTGTAAACTTATGTGAACGAACCTGACGGTCAACTGGGTACAGTTAAACCGCAGGCTTCTTTTTCCTTTTTTGCAAAGGCTTTTTTGAGTGACGAAGTTCCCCCGCCACTTTTGTAATTCAGGCCAATCTTTTTGATCAGCTTAGCTGAATTTTCGTCTCGATCCAAAGATTCTCCACACTGACAGGAATGCCACCGCGCAGACAATTCTTTCGGTACTTTATTGAGGCAATTCCAGCAGTGTTGAGAAGTTCCATTGGGATCTATAAACAAAACGCTCTTACCTAATTTCCCAGCAACATATTTGAGGACGGTCACAAATTGACCGTGAGCCGCATCAAGCATTGATTTATTCAAACCACTTTTAGCAGCTTGCCCATTTGGTAAATAAACCAAGTTACCATTCTCAATATCAGTCTTAGGCTTGGCGCGTCTAGTCAGATTCTTGATACTCAAACCTTCAACTATTAAAACATCACATTTGCTAAATAACTCATGTGCTGCTTTGAATTGAAAATCCAGCCTTGCCCTGGCTACAAATTGGTGGAGTTTAGAAATTTTACCCTTGATAATTTGCCAAGGTTTAGAATTCTTGACTCTATTAGCTAGCTTCGCTTGAAGTCTTGCTAATTTCTCAGCATATTTCCTTAATAACCTAGGGTTTTCAATTCTGTCGCCAGTGGAAAGATAGACATAATTGGTGATTCCCAAGTCAATACCGAGACTGTTTTCTTCGGTCGGTTGAATTTCTACAACCGTTACGGGAACTGTTGTATCTTCTAGCGTCAGGGAAATATACCACCCATCTGCTTCTTTGATAACACTTCCAGTCTTAACCTTGAAACCTGTCGGTATTCGACGATGAAAAACCATCGGTACTTGACCTATTTTTTTGAGGTCAATACAAATCCTATTTTGCTCATCCTTGATAATATCGAGATTATCCAATTGAGGGTAAGTAAAAGATTTGTAGTAATGGAAACCCTTGAATTTGGGTTGACCTCTACGATTGCCGTTTTTGTCCGGTGTTGTAAAATTTGAAAAGGAAGTTTCCACTCGGTTGACCACATCCTGCAAAACCTGAGAATCTAGGTTTTTATAATCAGAAAATAGCTTCTTGGTGTTTTTTAAGTCAGCTAACTGTATGGTTTGCCATTGCACATAACCGCCTTCAACGTTTGAGAAAACATCACCTTTTTTCGTTAAAGGATTACCTAATTCATCTTTTTTTCTACCATCTCTAGTTTGTACCCTGGTCAAAGGGATATTTTTATAGACTTCTTCAATTGGAACTATAGATGCAGTCAGAGGGCAAGCGTTAATAGTCGTTCTCGTTGACTCCCACCATCTAAATCTTTCACTTAGTCGGTAGTTATATTGCCTGCGACAAAGCTCTAGGTGTGTTGTAATGGTTGTTAGTTGAGCTTTTGTAGGTTTAAGGCGGTATTTGTAAGTTAGCTGCATAAGAAACTTCCTTTTTCGACCTTTTTACAGTATAGTTGGTGTCGGTCACGAAGACAATACTGATAATAAGAAATAATCAACCTTCGTAAACAATATAAGTCTCTGGCAAGTTGTTAATTTAAAAACAGATTTCCTGCGAGAGTTTATAACTTTTTCAACAATCATGAGGTACATTATCACTCAATGTGTTCACGGTGTATAATTGTCGGTCTTCGTCCGCGACGACCGACGCGCCTTTCATCACGCGGGCGTAATTTATTTGGGGTACTTCGCGCTTGCGCTCAGATGTTTCCCCTCTAAATATACCGAGAGACTTCTCGGCTGACAGTTAAAACTCAATAAGTATTCGGGAGTATAGCCTACTTTGCTCCCTTGTCAACTCCCCCATCTTTATTAATTTATTCAGCATTGAGAGCCTAATCATGCAAGAAATTCTTTATCTAGAAGTCCCGACACCAGATACAGCAGCCGTCTGCACTTGGTTGCAGCACGAATTCGATCCCGGAATCGGAGAAAAAATTATTACTCCTGACGGTTTTCGCCTGCTTTCACCGGCCACAACAGCCGAGGTTCTCAAGTCTGGAACTCAAAAGGCCAATCCAAAACCCGCATTGGCTGACACCAATTCAGGAAACCAAAATTGGCGATCGACAGAACTTTCCACCTTTGTCTGGTCACTGCAGCGCACAACTTATTTAAAAGTCTTTCGTCTAGAAGACGCCCCCGCTGGAGAAAGAAAGTTCCTGGAAGCTCTGAATCTTGCTGTGAGAAACAAGTTTCCCGATCGCTACCGGGAACCCCCTGTCATAGACCTCTCCAAACAGTCAATTTTTGACGATCTTGCCCCCTATTACCCATTGACCGTCAAATACTTCCAAAAAATGCCGAATGGCGAATACGACCTCAAGCGCGTCTACTGGTGGGAACAGCGTTGGCGCGAAAGCACTCGCAATCCTCAAAAGCCAAAACAAGTAGTGTTTTTGAAGGAAGAGGGAACAGGGAAGAAGGTAGAAGACACGATTTCGGTGTCTGATTCTGGCGATACTTTTTATGACTTAATTTATATTGGCGGGGCCTTGGGAGTGATTCACGCCGCAGTCATGGCGAGATTGGGCTACCGGGTGCTGCTAGTTGAACGAATGCCTTTCGGGCGGATGAATCGCGAGTGGAATATTTCGCGGGATGAAATTCAAAGCTTAATTGATTTGGGTTTATTTACTGCGGCAGAAATCGAAACTTTGATTGCCAGAGAATACAAAGATGGCTACAACAAGTTTTTTGATGCTAACAATCCGCTCGTGGCTAAAGCGCCAGTTCTGCACACACCGAAGGTACTAAATGTAGCTTTGGACGGAGAGAAATTGCTGAATTTAGCGGGAGTGAAGCTAACAGAAGCTGGCGGGGAAATCTGGGACGAAACTGAGTTTATCAGAGCCGATGTTGAAGCAGAAAAAGTAGTAGTTCAGGGCCGCCACTTGCCGACAAAAGCCGATCGCACTGCATTAGGACGGCTGCTGGTGGATGCAATGGGTTCGGCTTCTCCCATCGCTTGGCAATTGAACGAAGGGCGGACTTTTGACAGCGTTTGTCCGACAGTGGGAGCAGTCATCGACGGAGGATTTGAGCCGGGAATATGGGATTCCGAGTACGGGGATGTACTCCACACTCACGGGGACATTTCCCGCGGACGCCAGCTCATTTGGGAGTTGTTTCCCGGCGCCGGCACAGAACTGACAGTTTATCTATTTCACTACCACCAAGTACATCCAGAGAATCCCGGTTCTTTGCTGGAAATGTACGAGGATTTTTTCGCAATTTTGCCGGAATACCGCCGCTGCGATGTCGATAAATTGGTGTGGAAAAAACCGACCTTTGGTTATATTCCGGGGCATTTTAGCAGCAACAGCAGCGATCGCTCCGTGGCGATCGATCGCCTAGTCTCGATCGGCGACGCAGCATCCTTGCAATCTCCCCTCGTTTTCACCGGCTTCGGCTCTCTTGTCCGCAATCTTTTCCGCTTAACAGACCTTTTGGATACAGCATTAAAGCACAATTTGTTGACGGCAAATCACTTAAACCAAATTCGCGCCTACCAGAGCAATGTTTCAGTAACTTGGCTATTTTCTAAAGGCATGATGGTTCCTACCGGCAGCAGTTTGCCACCCCAAAGAATTAATTCAATGCTCAATACCTTTTTCGGTATTTTGGCAGCACAAAAACTCGCCGTCGCCGAAACTTTTATTAAAGACAGAACCGACTGGCTAACTTTCAATCGACTGGCGCTCGAAGCAGCGGGAAAAAACCCTTCTCTCCTATTGTGGATTTTAGATTTTGTCACCTTGGGGGATATTTGGCGCTGGCTGGGAAGTTACTTGAATTTTACTCTGCTGGCTTTGGCCAGTTTGCTGTTCGGATGGCTTCCCAGCTTCGCCCGCAGGGTACAACCTTGGTTGGAACCCCGGTATCCGGGTGTTTGGCTGTGGCTGTTGGCTACCAGCTATGCTCTCACCTACGGCATGGGAAAGGGGAGAAAAGAGCAAGACTTAAGTACCAAATAGTTCGCTAAAAATATCCATAGTTAATCGTTGAGGAGAAGTTTTGTGTTTGCCGTCAAGCGAGCGCTCAAATTGAATAACCGGGAAGCGACCTTGATGGCAAAACACGCAGGATTTCGGCGGGTAGTGTTTAACATGGGGTTGAGCTTGCGGACTCAAATGTATAGCGGGGGACAATTCACGGACTCACAGGTACTTAACGAAGTCAAAAAAGTTCTCACCCACTACGTCAAGAAACAGCCTGAATTCGCTTGGATGAATCAATTATCTAGTCGAGTTTATCAAAATGCTTTGATTGACTTGAAAGATGCTTTTAGTCGGTATCGCTCTGGAAAAGCAGGTCATCCAAGATTTGCTAGTCGCCGAGACGGTCAATCTTTTACAGTTGATTCGTCTAACGGCAAAGTTTTACTAAATGCTGGCAGCACGATCAAGATTCCTACATTGGGAACTTTTCGACTCTACGAAGCCCTAGAATGCGGTTATGTGTCTCAAACTTTTACGATTTCAAAAGAAGGAAGTCGTTGGTTTGTTTCCTTTGGCGTTGATGCCGAACGTTTGCCAGTTCAACAACCTGAGAATGCTGTAGGAATCGATTTAGGCATCAAGTATGCGGCCACGCTGTCAACTCAGCAGGTCTTTGAGGCGCCGAAGCCGTTAAAAAAAGCGAAAACCAAGCTTGCTACCTTGCAGCGCCAAGCATCAAAACAGGTAATAGGCTCCCAAAATCAGCGCCAAACCTACCATAAAATCCGTCGGCTCCATGCACGGATAGCTCGTATTCGCTTAGATTTTCTTCACAAGCTAACAACTTATTTAGCCCAAACTTTTAAGCTAATTAAGATTGAAAACTTGAACGTTCAAGGAATGATGGCGAACCACAAGCTGTCCGGGGCAATATCGGATATAGGTTTTTACGAGTTCAAACGTCAACTCGATTATAAGTGTAAAATGTATGGGGCAAATTTAGTGCTGGTAGACCAATGGTTCCCCAGCACTAAAACTTGTTCTAATTGTGGCACTAAAAAAGATATGCCACTAAGCATTCGGACTTTTGACTGTCCCGCTTGTGGCATATCTTTAGATCGTGATTTCAACGCCAGCATCAACATTTTAAACTGGGAACCCTCGGCTTGAGGGGGATAGCCTACTTATCTTGGGATTAGCCGTCTACCCAACAGCGTAGGAAGTAAACTCCGAATTGTGTCTAAAGATGGCTTTAGGTAAGTTTAGATAAGTTTTACAAAGCAGTGTTGAGTTTTGACTTTTAACTCAAAACTAGCAACTTCAGTTCGCTATCGAAAACTCGGCAATTCAATTTCAGCTAGCGATCGACGTTTTTTAGAAGCCCGCAGCGGACTGGCAATCAAGCTCAGCCAGTCTGGTTGGGCGACTGCTGTAGGTTTTGCCACACTCGATCGCACTTCTTGAATGCCAAAGGTTTCAACAGAGTTCAAAATTTGAAAAGCCCTAGCCAATTCTTGAGCCTCCACTTTGGTAGCAGTTTCGGCGGGTTCAGACTCAGCCATCGGCAGTTCAGGTTCCGCAACCGGTTCGGCCGAGTCAGTTGCCGGCTCATCAGGCTGGTTGGTTTCGCTCTTGTGCAATTGAATGCCGGACACTTCGGCTAATTTGTTGAGTTCCAGATTGGCTGGGGATTCAGGCTCGATCGCCTCGGTAGCAGCGGCTACCTCTGGAAGCCCTTCTGGTTCCGACCAAGGTTGGACAGGGGAAGCGTTGAAGGCTGGCGGCACTGGCATCTGAGAGCTTTTGACCGCCGCGAGCAAAGATTCTAATTGTGCGCTGGCGGTTTCCAGATTATTGTCAGGCTGCTCGATCCTCGGCGACTTTACCTGTGGCCTGTCCAAACTTCTTTCCAAGGCAGCTTTGAATTGCAGAGTGTGGCGCTGCTGGCGGTGCAAGCGGGCTCGCAATTCCCTGCAAATATTTTCTGTGGCTACTAACTGGTGTAACTGTTCGTTGTAGCGCTGCACAGTAGACGCACATTCTCGCTCAACAGTCGCTAGCCTGACTTGGCTGGTTGCCAACTGACTTCTTAAACTTTCGACTAAAATTTCTTGACTTTGGAGGGTTTGATGGGAAACTTCCACTTTGCCAAACAACCGCGTCAATTGTTCTTGAGTATTTTCGAGTTCTGCAGTCCGCTGTTCTAGCAAAGTTTCGCGATTCTGCAAGGTTTTTTGGGACTCTTCCAGAGCTGTTTCTAGCTGCGCGATGCGCTGTAAAAGGTCGCGGTTGCATTCGTGCAGCGCTTGCATAAGGGTGACTGGGGTCGATCCTTTGCCCTTGGCCTGTTCGGCATTCCCAAGCAGATTTTTTAGATTCTCTGACATCGGGGGCGAGCCCGCCTCAGTCGGCTGTGTCGGAGATTGCGAATTTTTTGTTTCAGGTTTTGTGGGAATTGCATCTACGCTGATGGCGTTGGGAAAATCTACTGTTTGCCAGTCTTCTTCTGGCTGTTGGGGAACCGTTGCGGGAGTGTCTGTCGCATCGGGGGCGATCGGCTCAAAACCCCCAGTAGCAGCAAAATCTGAATGAAATGGTTCGGTATCGGATGGAACAGCAGGGTGCGGTTGGTGCTGATGGGCTCGAAGATCAGCTTCTGACATGGCTTTTTATCCCAATACTCACAGGGTCTCAGATACAGTCTATCCTTAGAGATTCTACAGAAGGAAGCCCCTCAGTGATAGTTGTTGTCATTTTTTCTGTTTTTTAGGACAATAGCGTCTGAATCGAGTGGCGCGATCGAACTACAACCCGAACTCAAATTAAGGCGTAAGATGCGCCTGCGATCGCCCTACAGACGTGAGTTTTTCGCCCAGAGTCCTATTAAAATAATTTTTCCCGCTCTCTAACGCACTGTTTCGCTATCCGTGCGATCGCCTAAGCTTTAACAACTGAAAAATGTTTGTCAATGATTGCTGGAACTTCTGCCGGTGCAATGCGAGTGTAGCGAGTTTTGTCCGGCATCACAACTATATTTGGGCCTGCTTTACACTGTTTGAGACATCCGGTTCCCTGTACTGTCACTTCGTCTTCTAAACCGCGCGCATTCAAAGCATTTTCTAAAGCTTTACAGACTCCTCCAGCGCCCCGCTTCAGGCAGTCTGATTTTTGACATACTAATATTTTGGTTTGGGTTTTTGCCGGAGCTTTTACAGTTTTAGCTGCTGTGGGAGAGCTGACTTCGGTTTTAGCGATCGCGCGATCGTCCGATGTCAATACTGCAACAGGCCCATTGGTGGAGTCAAGGTGTTCGTGCGATCGATCATTGTGACCCTGAGCCAGCTTGAGGCTGCGAGCTTTAAGTTTTATTTTACCGTTTTTCAAGTTAAGTTCTTTCTCACCTACAACTTGAACTCTCAACCCCGGTGTCAAAATAGGCGACAGAAATGCCCGCAATTCCTTGCAAAGTTTAACAAGATATACTACTCCGCGATCGTTGCTAATTCGCAAATATTTAAGTTGGCAGCCATCTTCAATAATTAGGCCGAGGATTTCTCCCTCTAAACTGAATTCGGAAACTTGCTTGCCAGATTTATACATTGTTATGACTCCTTTAAATCCGTTACATCCGTTACATCTTCTACACTGCTCGTTGCCGAACTTCCTTCTACCTTTACCCGATTTGCCAGCAGCATTCCAGCCACTGCACCAGTTCGTATCGAGGGGCACTGACTTGCCTCAACACGCTCATTAACTGAGCCGCTTGTTTGACAGTGTTGACTTTTGCCCGCAAAGGTTGGTCAACCGCACACCAGCAGGGAATTTCTAGTTCTTGCAAGCGTTTGTAAACTTGCCACCTATCTAGCCAACTCACTTGCACAATGTCACAAACTTCTAATTCTGGATCTGCTGGATTCATTTTTTAACAACAGTAATAATTTGCATTAATTTTTACCCTGACTGGTAGCCAGCAGAAGTTAAAAGCCAGATTTCAGCAGAACATCAAAGATGATCGCAAGCCCTTCCTGAAAAATTCTGCCTTTTGCCTTCTGCCTTCTGCCTTCTGAAGGTTCGCCCCATTTTCAGGAAGCGTTCAGAACGAGAATCTTTTTAAGCATAACCCAACTGCTAATTATTCTCAATAGGTTTAGAAAAAAATTTTCCTACTCTACAAAATATTCCACTATCGAGGCAGACTCTGCTTGACTGGTAAATTTACGGTGCTAGACTGACTCTATTGGCAACAAAACTGCCTATTGAGAGGAGAACACACATGGCTGAGACTCAGAGTGCATTAAGACCGTTTGGCCACATAGCCGAAAACCCAGTTCTACTGGAACATTCCGTCACAGCACCGATTTGTGAAGGAATGAACGCGCTGCTGGCCAGTTTTCAGGCTCTATACCTGCAATATCAAAAACATCATTTTGTGGTGGAAGGGGCAGAATTTTACTCCTTGCACAAATTCTTTGAAGAAAGCTACGGAGAAGCTCAAGATAGCGTCCACGAGTTGGGCGAACGGTTAAACGGGTTGGGCGGCATACCAGCAGCTACCTTTAGCAAGTTAGCTGAGTTGTGCTGTTTTGAGCCGGAAGCCGACGGCGTATATTCCTGCCGCCAAATGCTAGAACACGATTTAATTGCTGAGCAAGCTATCCTCGGTTTGCTGCGCCGTCAAGCAGGACAAGCAGAAAGTTTGGGCGATCGAGCTACCCGCTACCTCTACGAAAAAATCCTGCTAAAAACAGAAGAGCGAGCTTATCACATTTCCCACTTCCTCGCCCCCGATACCTTAGTGCAGTTGAACTTGAACTAACAATTCTTCTTCTTCCTCTTCCTTAGCACACGTGGCACAGGCGTCTCGCCTGTGAATTTTGACAGTTCATTATCTTAGAGCGAAAAAAAAGCGAGCAGTTTTGTGACTGCCCGCTTT
This sequence comes from Microcoleus sp. B13-B6, assembly GCF_036705405.1. Classification (NCBI taxonomy): domain Bacteria; kingdom Bacillati; phylum Cyanobacteriota; class Cyanophyceae; order Oscillatoriales; family Microcoleaceae; genus Microcoleus; species Microcoleus sp. B13-B6. The sequence continues at coordinate 78,516 of NZ_JAUBUJ010000024.1, read as the reverse complement.
TTTTATACAAAGTGCGTTTGAACCGCTGGGAATTAAGGCGCTAAAGCATTCCCACGCAACAAGCTACCAATGGTTTTCGCAGTAATCTTCATCTGAATGAAAGGATTAGCCGGTACGACGGTCTTATACAAGTAGCTATCGAATGTGAGTTTCTGTACATCGCGATCGGCACACATTTCCACAAAAGCTTCGCGGGTAGCGTCGGAACGGTAGAACACGCGCTGCAAAATGTCAAGAACTTTGTAAGTAATGCCGTAGGCTTTATCCCACCGCTTCAGGTAAATCTTAATTTCCTCTTCAGTCGGAATGCGCGCGCCTTTATTGGAAATCTCCACAATAGTTTCGGCGCACATCCGGCCCGACTTGGCGGCAAAATAGATACCTTCGCCGGAAGACTTGGTAACGTAACCTGCAGCGTCGCCTACGAGAGCAACTCGGCCGACAACCCGGCGAGGACGCGGATGTTCCGGGATGGGGTGAGCTTCCACTTTAATAATCTCACCGCCCATCAGTTTTTTGGCAGCGCGGGCGCGGACGCCTGCTTGCAGCTTTTTGATGCTGGCTTGATTGACTTTCATCGTGCCGGTACCGACGGCTACGTGGTCGTATTTGGGGAACACCCAAGCGTAGAAGTCGGTAGATACGTCGTCGCCGACGTACATTTCGGCTAAGTCTTCGTAGTAAGCCATTTTATCTTCCGGCAGGCGGATGCGCTCTTGGAAGGCGATCGCATAATTGTAGTCGCCAGCGTCGATCGCCTTTGCTACGCGAGAGTTAGCGCCGTCAGCCCCAATTACCAAATCCACTTTCAGAGTTTTCTGAATACCCATTGCGCTGCCGTCGGAGTGGTCGGCATAGTGGAGAGTGTAGGGGTCTGTATTGTTGCCGGGAATTTCTAATTTGTGAACGGTGCCGTTAATCAGTTTTGCACCCAAGGAAGCGGCGCGATCGCGCATGAAGCCATCGAGCACTTCGCGGCGGCACATACCGATGTATTCGTGTGCGTTTTCAATATTGATGTCCACCTCGACATTGGAGGGGGAGATCATTTTCATTTTTCTGACTTGGCGGTCAATAATACTTTGCGGCAAGTCAAATTCGCTGACCATGCACAGGGGAATCGCCCCACCGCAGGGTTTGGCGTTGTCTAATTTACGCTCGAATAGGTATGTTTCGATGCCTGCTTTTACCAATGTTTCGGCGGCGGAAGAACCCGCAGGGCCTGAACCTACTACTGCAACCCTTAGTGTCAAAGCTTTTCTCTCCAGTTTTTTTCTATAGGCATTACTCAGGTGTGATGGTATCACGGACTTGGGATGCGGTGGCGTGAAGCAGGGGAGATTTCAATGAAATGAAACAGAGCTTAACAGTTCGATACGAAAATTGGGTTTCGGGCAGTAGGTGCGATCGAATATCTTAAATTTTTTAGTGTAGATGAAGGTGGATGGACGGTGATGTGCCTTGATCTGCCCTGGTGTGCGATCGAACATTTTGCCCTATTTTCTAAGAACAGGCAAGATGCCTGTTCCACAAAGAGTGAATTTTCTGCTTGTGGGGAGTAGGGGTTGGGCCGAAGAGCCCGCCCGGACATGAACAAGCTTCCCTAGGCTGTTCCACAAAGAGTGAATTTTCTGCTTGTGGGGAGTAGGGGTTGAGCCGAAGAGCCCGCCCGGAATAGGTTAGAACCAGTCCAATAAGTTACATTAAAGTTACTTGCAGTTATATCTAAAATTCTTATGCTCGGTAATTTTCAACAAAGCAACCTGCGGATTGAGCTTGAAGCTTCCGAAACAGCGATTAGAGACAGCTTGTTGCGTCCAACTCAATTGCAGCAGTGGCTGTGGCCGCAGCAGTTGTCTAGCGGTTTGCCGGAAGAATTTGCTCAAGGTTTGACCTTTACAAGTTGGCTGGGCCCCGTGGCAGTTCAGCATCACGTTGATATTGTTGAGCACAATTGTCTGCGGCTGTTATTGAGTCAGGGAATTGACGGGTTTCACGAATGGTATTGGGGCGATGGTTGGGTGCAGTCTCGGTTGGAGGGAGTGTCGCTGCTGCCGCTGAATTTGGGGCAAACGGCTAGTTTACTCCGGCTGCGGGAGTTTGTAGCCGGGAAGGGTAAGGGGAAGTAGGAAGTAGGAAGTAGAGCAACATCATCTAAAAGCTTATCGAATGCAGTGGCCCGATTGTTTCCCACCTGATTGCCCGCCAAACGACGCTAAAGAGCCGTGCGATCGAGTTTATCGCCTGATTCAACAAGATTCTGCAACGGCTGATGATTTTTTGACAGTCCGCCAACTTTACCCAAATCGACAATTTCCTGACAGCGAAAAAGAATGCCGTTCCTGTGCTCTCTCTGTTTTTACTTCAAGAGATGATGTGACAGTTAACCGCAGAACTGGTCGGTTTAAAAATATGAAAGTTGCTGTGGCAAATTTGACTCCCGATTCAGGACGAATCAAGCACACTCCCTCACCGGGTACTAAGAATTCTCACCACAGTTGGTGGGTTCCAGTTAACGTTGAAGCCTTGACTTTATTTGAAGCTGTTGATGTCACTGAGTGAGGTATAGTTATGAGCCTGCTTCCAGAGTCTACTCATTTAGGCAAATTGGAAATTATCGAGGTTTACGAGTATTACGATGTACCGTGCCTATTTGCTTGCCGAAATGCGTCAGAACAGATATTTCTTGCAGTTTGGGCAAGTCAAACAAAAGAAATGGGAAGATGGTTTTATGTTCCCATGTCTATCGGTCGGTTTAAGCGGGTTCGGTCGGGAAGTATTGATATCCGAGATGCTTTTGTAACCGCTGAAGATGGTTTTGTTTATGAAGTTATCATCCCCTGCGACGATAGTTTTGACAGGGTGATAGCTGTTTCTTGCCAAGAACTAAATGATGAATGGCTTCCTATGGCTGGTGAATTGCTTGATTTTGGGGACGAACCTTTGCCGGCATTGTTTCAAAAGCAAGAGGTGAGTTGATTTTTTGGTAGTCCTGCATAGCAAGGAAAAATCCTAAATATTTTTACGGGTAAAAAGCGTTGTAATGATGATACATACCAGAATATCCCCGCATAATGGGAGAGCTTTGTAGATTAGGACAGACTCTTTTTTACAATTTATTACAACAATAGCGAGATATGCTTTGCCTCAGGGTGTTATTTAATCTTTCGATATCAAAAGTTGGGTCGGTATCTTTGCCGACAGGTTTGTGTCGCTGGGGAGCGAAAACTTTTTAGAGGTGGCCCCAAAATCTGTATAATAGACGGCACATTGTCTGTCCACTACTGGGAGGGAATCCCAAAAACCTTTAGCACCCATTTCAACTCGACTTCCTATATACACCCCTAGAATTTCTTTGCTTAAGGCATCAATTGGCCCGCTCTTTCCAGTGCTTGTTCCCCTTATTGCCTAAAAACGACTACATTTCATCACATTGGATCGTTAGCTTGCCTTGGTTTTTTGACTTTAATTGAACTTTCCGGGGGACTGATCCTAATTGTTGAAACACACATAGTATTGGAACCAGCGGGGACACCCTCGTGAATTTGACAATCGCCACTCAAGATATTTTTTATAATAAAAGCCGATCGCTCAATTTTTTGTTTCTTCTGAAATCCTTTGATGTCTGGGGTTTTAAACAAACTGCCTGTGACAATCTCGACATTCAAAATTTTGCTTAGCGCTGGGGGTGGGACAATTTTTAACGATGTTTGGATAACCGAAACGGTGACAATTCATGGAGTTGAGAATTAACAAGGCTTAGGTACGTCGCATGATAACTCCTTACTCTTACTATGCCAGACCACCTGAAAGCCACTTCGCTGCCGAAAAATTAAGATTGTGTTATAAAAACATAATTTGTTCCTTTCTAAAGCGCTATTCTCGACACAACGAACCCGGTGCGTTTTGAGTTAGCTTTAATTTTTACCAGAAAAATAAATATGCTCTCCATTCCAGGTATTGCTGTCCAGAAGCTGCTTTACGAAAGTGCCAATTCTCTGGTTTACCGGGCGATTCGGGAAGCGGATCGCCAACCGCTCATCCTCAAACTGCTCAAAGAAAGCTACCCCACACCTCAAGAATTGCTACGCTACCGCACCGAATACCGCATCACGCGAGAGCTGAAAGAGGCGGGAGTCGTGCAAGTTTATGACTTGCAAAAATACCAAAACAGCCTCGTGATTTTTGTGGAGGACTTTGGCGGGGAATCCTTGAAAATATGGATGCAGGAGCGAAAGTTTAGCCTCAAGGAATTTCTGCAAATTGCGATCGCCACAACTGAAATTTTAGGGCAAATTCACAGCGCCAACATCATCCACAAAGATATTAACCCCTCGAATATTGTTTACAACCCCGAAACAAAACAATTAAAAATTATCGACTTTGGTATTTCTACTCAGCTAACGCGAGAAACGCCAACCCTGAAAAACCCCGACGTTCTTGAAGGAACTCTCGCTTACATCTCGCCAGAACAAACTGGCAGGATGAATCGCACTCTCGATTACCGGACTGACTTTTACTCCCTCGGCGTCACCTTCTACGAATTGCTGACAGGAAAATTGCCTTTTGAGACAAAAGATGCTTTAGAGATAGTTCACTGCCACATTGCCAGACAACCAGTTGCCCCGCACGAAATCAAGCCAGAAATTCCCCTAATTGTCTCGCAAATTGTCAGCAAGCTGATGGCAAAAAATGCGGAAAATCGCTATCAAACTGCATTGGGTATCAAGCAGGATTTAGAAATGTGTCTGGTTCAATTACAAGAAACCGATAGCATAGAAGAATTTGACTTGGGAACGCTGGATATTACAGACCATTTCCTGATTACCGAAAAACTCTACGGCAGAGAAAGTGAAGTTGATCATCTATTAGCTGCCTTTGAGCGAGTCAGTATCGGTAGCGCCGAAATGATGCTGGTGGCTGGCTTTTCTGGGATTGGAAAAACCGCAGTAGTGAACGAAGTCCATAAGCCGATCGCCCGACAGGGTGGCTATTTTATCAAAGGCAAATACGACCAATTTCAACGCAATATTCCTTTCTCAGCATTTGTGCAAGCATTTCGGGAATTGATGGGACAATTATTATCAGAAACTGACGCTCAGTTACACAGATGGAAAACCCTGATTCTCACCGCAGTAGGCGAGAGTGGGCAAGTCTTGATTGACGTAATTCCTGAATTAGAACACATCATTGGCCCTCAAAGTCCTGCACTAGAATTGTCGGGGAGTGCCGCCCAAAATCGCTTCAATCTGCTGATGCAGAAATTTGTGCAAGTATTTACCCAAGCAGAACATCCCTTAGTGATGTTTCTGGACGATTTGCAGTGGGCAGATTCGGCATCGCTGAAATTGCTACAACTATTGATGGAAGATACCGGGCATCTGTTAGTATTGGGTGCTTATCGGGATAATGAGGTATCACCAGCTCATCCGTTTATGTTGACTGTGGATGAGATTGTGAAGTCTGGGGCAGTGGTGAATACGATTACCCTGGAACCGTTGAGTTTAGCAGATCTAAATCAGTTGGTAGCAGATACGCTGATTTGTGATTTATCTTTTGCTCAACCTTTGACAGAATTGGTTTATCAAAAAACCAAAGGTAATCCCTTTTTCTCTACTCAATTCCTCAAGTCGCTGTATGAAGATGGTCAAATTATCTTTGACCCCCCTGTGTCCCCCCTTACTAAGGGGGGAAGTAAAGGGGGGTGGCAGTGCGATATTGCTCAAGTTAGACTTACCCACGCCTCGGATGTGGTGGAGTTTATGGCGGTGCAATTGCAGAAGTTGCCTGCACAAACTCAGGATGTCCTCAAACTTGCCGCGTGCATTGGAGCGCAGTTTGATTTAGAGAGATTGGCAATAGTCAACGAAGAACTACCCGAAAAAACGGCATCAACCCTGTGGAAAGCATTGCAAGAAGGACTCATTTTACCCATTACAGAAGGCTATAAATGCTTCATTCCAACAGATGCTCAATCCAATACTGAGTCTATTACCAATCCAACTTATCGCTTCCTGCACGATCGCGTCCAGCAAGCGGCTTATTCCTTGATTCCTGACAACCAAAAACAAGCTATTCATCTGAAAATCGGACAGTTACTTGTCCAAAATTATTCGGATATAGAAATAGAAGAAAAACTCTTTGATATTGTGGGGCATTTGAATCAAGGAATTGAGTTAATCAATCAATTAAGCGAACGAGAAGCCTTAGCCCAACTAAACTTAGAAGCTGGACGTAAGGCTAGAAATTCTACCGCCTACGCAGCCGCAATGACCTATCTGCAAACAGGGATTGAGCTACTGAGAGCCAACTGCTGGCAAAGTCAGTATGAGTTGACGCTGAATCTCTATGTTGCTGCTGCCGAAGCCGCCTATTTGAATGCTGACCTTGAAAACATGGAACAGATGGCAGCACAGGTGTTGCAAGAAGCTAAGACGATTTTAGACAAAGTTAAAATTTACGAAATTTCAATTGCCGCCCAGACAGCCCAGGGCAAGCTGTTGGAGGCGATCGCAGTGGGCAGAGATGCACTCTTGCAACTGGGGGTTGAACTCCCTACCGAACCTGACGAAGCCAAGATTGGCAAGGCGCTACAAACCCTTGCCAGTCAACTCCAGGGAAGAAGGGTGGAAAAACTGGTTGACTTGCCTGTGATAACTGATGCCAAGGCTCAGGCTGCCATGCCATTATTAGGAACGTTATATGCTTCCATCTTTATAGGAATGCCGAGTTCGATGCCCCTACTTAGCTCCACGATGGTAAGTTTATCGCTCTCCTTTGGGAATGCACCCGCATCAAGCGTGGGATATGCAATTCACGGTATGGTGTTGTGTGCTTTTTTGGGAGAAGTAGAAACTGGTCATGCCTTTGGCAAATTAGCGCTCTCATTGCTCGAACACTTTAATATGCGGGAATTCAAGTCCACCATTTTAGTTATGTTTGGGGGCTTTATTCAGCATTGCCAAGAATCTTTGAGGGCAACGATACCTACGCTAAAAGATGGCTTTACGGCTGGCATGGAAACTGGTGATTTTCTACACGCTGGCTACAACATAAGTCTATACTTTTATGCCCACTTTTTCGGTGGGGTAGAACTAGACAATTGGGAACCAGAAATAGCAGGTTACAGCGCTGTCATGGCGCAGGTAAAGCAATGTTCTCCCCAGACTTATTTGGATATGACGCGGCAGATGATGCAGAACTTAAGGGAAACCATAAGTCGGCCGGACTGCTTAATTGGAACTGCCTACGATGAAACGAGTATGCTTCCTAAGCATTATCAGGACTATGACCTCAATGGTATCGCTATAGCCTACATCTATAAACTGCTACTGGCCTACGTTTTTGGCAATTACCCTGGGGCCCTAAACCACATTGCTCAAGCCAAGCAGTATTTAATGGCAGTATCGGGAATGGTTTTTACTCCTATTTTTCATTTTTATGCAGCACTGACACACCTGGCACTGTTCTCCACACAGCCAGAAATGGAACAAACTGAAATTCTCGTCCAAGTGGAAATTTATCAAACTAATCTGCATCAATGGGCACAAAATGCTCCCATGAATCATCTACATAAATGGTATTTGGTTGAGGCAGAACGCTATCGCGTTTTGGGCAATAAAGCTGAGGCTATTGAAATGTACGATCGCGCCATTGCTGGAGCTAAAGAAAATCAATTCCTCAACGAAGAAGCCCTTGCCAACGAACTCGCAGCCAAATTTTACATAGAATGGGGTAAAGAAAATTTTGCCCAACTCTACATGATTGAGGCATATTATTGTTATGTCCAATGGGGAGCCACTGCTAAGGTAACAGATTTACAAACGCGATATCCTCAGTTATTGAAACCAAAACCGGGAAATAAAAACACTAAAACTACCGCAACAGTGACCACCACAGGTTCGGGTAATAACTTAGATATCACCACAGTAATGAAAGCTTCTCAGGCGATTTCTGGGGAAATATTGCTGGATAAGTTAATGTCTAGCTTGATGAAAAATTTGATGGAAAATGCAGGGGCGCAAAGAGGATATCTGATTTTGTCAACTCAGGGAAAACTGTTAATTGAAGCTGAAGGGACAATAAATTATGAAAAAGTTACCGTGTTGCAGTCAATCTCAGTTGAAAATTGTCAGGAACTTTCCTCCGCAATTGTCAACTATGTGGCCCGCACTCAAGAAAGCGTGGTACTTGATGATGCTGTCCGATCGGGACAATTTACCAACGACCCCTACATCCAAAAGCATCAGCCCAAATCAATTTTATGTGTACCGCTGATTAACCAATCTCAAATCGTCAGTATTGTTTACCTAGAAAACAATCTGACAGCCGGAGCTTTTACCCCAGAAAGAGTGGAACTATTAAAACTGTTATCGGGACAAGCGGCTATCTCAATTCAAAATTCTAAACTCTATACAGAAATCCGCGAAAGTGAAAACAGGCTGACTCAATTTTTAGAAGCAATTCCAGTGGGGGTGTCAGTGCTGGATGCTTCTGGCAAACCTTACTATAGTAATCGCGTTGCTATTCAATTATTAGGTAAAGGAGTTATTCCTAACGTCAGCAGCGAACAAATCTCCGAGGTTTATCAAGTGTATAAAGCTGGTACCGATCGGGAATATTCCTCTGCTGAATTGCCAATTGTGCGAGCGTTGAGGGGCGAAAGTGCCACCGCTGACGATATGGAAATCCACCAAGGCAACAAGATTATTCCGATCGAGGCTTGGGGTACTCCCATCTATGATGAAAAGGACAATATTTCTTATGCACTTGTAGCCTTTCAAGATATCACGGAGCGTAAAAAAGCAGACACTGAGCGAATCAGATTTACCGCTGAACTGTTTCTACTCAACCAAGCTTACGAGCGCTTCGTTCCCAATCAGTTCCTTCAGTTTTTAGATAAATCAAGCATTATTGATGTGGAATTGGGCGACCAAGTGCAGTTAGAAATGTCGGTGCTATTTTCCGACATTCGCGACTTCACCACGCTTTCGGAAACTATGACGCCGAAGGAGAATTTCCGATTTATTAATTCCTATCTTTCTCGCATGGAACCAGTTATTAATGAAAATAACGGGTTTATTGATAAATATATTGGCGATGCGATAATGGCGCTGTTTAGCGGCGAGGCGAATAATGCGGTGAAAGCCGGAATTGCTATGCTGCACTGCCTCGTTGAATACAATCAAAATCGCGCTAATTTTGGCTGTGCGCCGATTCAGATTGGGATTGGAATTAATACTGGAACTTTGATGCTGGGAACGGTGGGCGGTCAAAATCGCATGGACGGGACGGTAATCAGCGATGCGGTGAATTTAGCTTCTCGCGTGGAAAGTTTGACAAAAAATTATGGGGTGTCGCTATTAATTACACCGTCAACTTACTCGCGTTTAGAAAATCCATCCCAGTATGCAATCCGCACCCTCGATACGGTAAAAGTCAAGGGAAAATCTGAATTAGTAACAGTTTATGAGGTCTTTGATGCTGACCCGCCAGAAATTAAAGAGGGCAAGTTAGCTACGTTGGAATTGTTTGCAGAAGCTAGGGCAATTTACTGGGAAAGGAAATTTGCTGAAGCGGCGCGGCTGTTTGCCGAGTGTTGGCGTCAGAATCCGGGCGATGCCGTCGCTAAAATGTACTGGGAACGCTGTGAGTCTGCATTGTTGACTCGCACAAAAATCAAAGACAGGCTACACAATTTACATTAAGCAGTTGCTATACCTGAAAATCACAGCAAAAGTACGATCGACTGCTGAGACACGCTACAAACTAGGCGATCGAAATCGGGTAGGTATGTTGTTGCGCTTTAGCGCTAAAGCGCAACAACATACGAAGTCTAAACAGTTACTGCCTGAACTATACTGCTGGCAGTGACTCCTTTCAAGACAGCTAAATATTCTCCTGTTACCTGATACTGAATTATAGTATCGCTAACAAAAGCGCCGATTCCTTGATAAATATTTAACTGGCTAAAAGCAAGGGGGCCAATTAAATCAATTTTGTCTTGATTTAGGGTGAAATCATTAATCACATCGGCGGCGGCTAAGTCTGTTCCACCAGTATCGATCGCGATCGCAAACACATCAAAACCCAATCCGCCTGTGAGAGTGTCGGCACCAATTTCTCCAAATAAGTAGTCATTGCCCGCGTCGCCAAACAATATATCGTCGCCATCGCCTCCGTAAATGCGATCGTTTCCCTTACCTGAGTAAATCAAGTCAGTACCGCCGTCACCCTGAATAAAATCAATCCCTTGGCCGCCAAAAATAATGTCATTGCCATCACCGCCCCTGATGCCGTCATCCCCTTTTTGTCCGTAAAGCAAGTCATCTCCTGCTTTGCCATGAAGATAGTCATTGCCGGGGCGTGCGTGGATAATGTCGTTTAATGCCGATCCTGTGAGGCGATCGTCCTTATCTGTCAAACCGATTACTGACTTTTTCAACAAGGTTGTGACATCGCCTAAGTTATCGTTATCGCTGATATTGACTGTGAGAGGGGCGACGAGATTATTATACAATGTGTCAGTGCTGGTAGTGGCGTGGCTAATTGGGCTGACACGATCGCCCTCAACAACCGCATCGTCAACCGCAGTCACCGTTACCGTTTGAGCGACATTCCAATTGGCGGGAGTAAAAGTAAGGGCAGGTAGGCTGACAGTAACTTGGCTTTCAGGGGTAATAGCGACGGTGACATTAGCAGTTGGCTGAGTATTTAGTCGCACTTTGTATATATCGTTGCCCAAGCTTTCGAGTACGTCGGTACTGCCAAGTGGTTCAAGGAAAATGACAGCGGGAGTACCTGAAGTTGGCGTTGGAGTTGGAGTTGTTGTCGGAGTTGGAGTTGTTGTCGGAGTCGGAGTTGGCGTTGGAGTCGGAGTTGGCGTTGGAGTCGGAGTTGGCGTTGGAGTCGGAGTTGGCGTTGGAGTCGGAGTTGGCGTTGGAGTCGGAGTTGTTGTCGGAGTCGGAGTTGTTGTCGGAGTCGGAGTTGTTGTCGGAGTCGGAGTTGTTGTCGGAGTCGGAGTTGTTGTCGGAGT
>NZ_JAUBUJ010000024.1:62557-67381 GCF_036705405.1 Microcoleus sp. B13-B6 | reverse complement strand
CGGAGTTGGCGTTGGGGTCGGAGTTGGCGCAGTGTCGTTATCAGTAATAGCGACGCTAACAGTCGAAATTGTGATGCCGTTATAATTAACATCGCTACTGGTAGAAGTAGGCGCGATCGCACCTGTATGATTTCCTTCAACTAAATTATCGTCAACAGCAACAACCGCAACAGTTTGAGCAACATTCCAATTAGTGCTGTCAAAATTTATCGACGAAATCGGATTAATTTGACTGCCTGTATCAAAGCTAATCGTAACAGGTGCAGTCGGCTGAGTATTTAACTTAACACTGTAACTTCCAGTTGCACCGCCTTCAGTCGCAGTCGTGGTGGTAGTGTTAAGGGTGAAACCTGCGGTGTCATCATTAGTGACAGTTGTTGCGGCCGCATCAGCGGTAATAGTAGGAGTTGAACCTGGTGCGACAGGATTAGACAAGGTGAGGGTAACAGTTTCGTCAGGTTCGATCGCACTGTCGCCTAATACATCGAGAGTAATCGTTTTGGATGTCTCACCAGTGGCGAAATTGATCGTGCCAGTCGTACCCGTTGCCCCAGAAGTGCCACCGATATTGTTGTAATCGCTGACGTTGGTAGCAGTTCCCGCGATCGCATAATTGACGCTACTCGCTACACCAGCACCGCCGCTACGAGTCACCGTAAAAGTTAGAGGAGTTGTGCCGCTATTACCTTCAGGAATGCTGGCAGTACCAGCGGCGACGGCATAAGAAACAGTACCGTTAGCAGCAATAGTTAGTGTGGTTTGAGCCGTTGTACCTGCAACCCCACCAGTAATTGTGCCAAAGTTGAGAATTGCGGTTTCGGCGTTTTCAGCTATGTTGTCAGGTTTGATAGTAACTGCAACATTTTGGGTGAGTGCGGCACCTGTTGCACCTGCGGGGAATGTAATCGAGGTAGGCGAAAAGGCGTAGTCGGAATTTTCGGTGGCTGTGCTGCTGGGGTCGATCGCAATTGGCACAGTTACATCAGCAAAAGGAGTGCCGCCGCTGAGGGTAACGGGAATATTAACTACTGTGTCTGTTGTTCCTTCTGTACCGCTGTAAGTGGCAGCCCCGAAATTAACTGTATTGGGTGTATTTAGCAGCACAGAAACGTTGTCTGAACCGTTGTTCGCTAATGCCAAATCCGGGAGAGTGTCAGCATTAAAGTTGCCGCTAATAATGGAAGTTGGATCTGTCCCCGCAGCAAAGTTAATGGGTGAACTAAAACCGCCATTGCCGTTGCCTACTAAAATTGCAGCGCCGCCGGTGCCTCCTACTGCTAAGTCAAGTTGGCCATCTCTGCTAAAGTCATTCGCAACAATGCCTTGCAGCCCTGTCCCGGCGCTAAAATTAGTGACTGCACCAAAGCTGCCCGTGCCATTTCCCAAGAGAATTGAAACATTGTTAGATCCGTTGTTAGCTGTGGCCAAGTCGAGGTAAGTGTCTCCGTTAAAGTCCCCAGTGGCTATCGAATTTGGATTTTGCCCAGCGCCAAAATTAGTAGCTGCACCAAATCCGCCCGTACCATTTCCTAACAGAATTGAGACATTATTAGAGAGGCTGTTGGCAACGGCTAAGTCGGGGAAACTGTCAGCGTTAAAGTTGCCTACAACAACCGCAGCCGGAATCGCACCAACATTGAGATTAGTGGCAGCCGCAAAGCTTCCTGTACCCGTTCCCAACAAAATTGAGACGCTACCAGTACCTTGAGGGTCAGCATTTACCACTGCTAAATCGAGGAAAGTGTCGGCGTTAAAGTTCCCGACACCTATTGAAAATGGAGTGTTACCTACACTAAAATTGCTAGCTGCCCCGAAGCCTCCCGTGCCATTTCCTAACAGAATAGAGATATTACTATTACTACCATTTGCTACTGCTAAGTCGGGGAAATTATCATTGTTAAACAGTCCCGATGTGACGTAAACCGGACTTGAACCTACGGCAAAGTTGGTAGCCGTGCCAAAACCCCCTGTGCCATTCCCTAACAAAATGGAAATGTTGTCGTCATTCTGGTTTGTCACTACCAAGTCGGGGAAGGTATCAGCGTTGAAATCCCCTATATTAATACCGTAGGGATTTGTCCCCACGCCAAAGTTGGTTGCAGCGCCGAAAGTTGAGAGAACATACTCGTAAGCGGCTAATACTTCGGGTTCAAATACCAGCGGTGTTTTAATTTCTCCGGTTCTCACTTCTAATTCCCAGTCGCCGCCTTTTGCAGCACTTCCCGTCAGCTTTTTGGAAGCTGCAACCGACGCGCCAGTTAACTCACTCAGGCGTTGGAGGAATTGGTTAGGTTTTGTGGGCTTTGTAGCACTTTCAACTGGGCGGTTAAAACCGCTACTACACAAACTAAACCCGCCTGCGCGGGTTGAAATTCCATAGTCCGCGCACCATCCGGACTTTGTTTGTATAGCCGCGAATTCTATTCGCCGGGGCTGATTAACAGCCGCGACATTACACCCGTAGAGGAGAATATCGGCACCGGGAATTAATGCTTTGCGCCACTGTTTGAGTTGAGGGCCGAAGCTTTCTATGTTGCTGCTGTTGAGTGTATTTACACCGAGATGTACTGCACCTGGACTACCGTGAGAGATGATGTGGATTGCTTCTATATTTTGTTCAATTGCTAGCCTTTCGGTAATTTGCTCAATGCCATCCCGCGTTTCATCTAGGATAATTACCTCAGCATTTGGGGAAATGCCGCTAATTAAACTCTGGTAATTTTCAACATTTGAGTCAATAAAAACTAGAATTGAAACAAATTTTTGCTGTATCATTATGCAACCTCTTTAATTGTTAAACTTTATAGATTTCACTAAAATATAACTTACAGCAAATTCCACCTTCATGAAGTAGCACCGCCTATCGTTTTATCCCCGTAGGGACACTCCAAAAGCCCATTAGTGTCAACTTAAGCTCAAACCCAGTCAGAGACTGTTGTTTGACGATTAGGGCCAGATCCCCCCTAGCCCCCCTTAAGAAGGGGGGACAGGAGTCTTCTCAAAGTCAACCCCTACTCCCCTTCTTAAGGGGGATTTAGGGGGATCTGAACTATGGTAAAAGCGATATTTTTCAAGGGTTTCAGGCTTAAGTTGACACCAATGGGCATTGCCTTTGTCCCTACACTTCATCAACTAGCATCTGATTGCGAGCTACGCCTAAAGTCCTTACGATTGCTTTGTTCCTCGCAATGACATTACCAAGGACTCCCAATCATCGTGAAGGCAGACCAATAGTAAGGATGGGAGAGATTTTCATTAGTCAGTTGAGCTAATTCTGGCGGTAATTCTAACTCCTTATTTAAGTTTGACAAAATTAAACGACCATTTTCAATGCGAACTTGACCTTTGATCATGGCGATTTGAGCTTGCCGTAAGGCTTCGGCTTTAATCGGCGCGACCTTTAACTGATGGTAAAATTCAGCCATTAACCCTAAAGTACCTTCATCGCTGACATACCAAAGACTCGCCAAAACTGACTTCACCCCCGCTTGCACAGCTAACCCCGCAAAACCTAATTCGGTGTCATCATCACCCACAGCAGTTTGGCAAGCGCTCAACACCAATAGCTCAACTTTAGGTGGCTGATTCCACCCTAGTTGCCGCACGCGATCGAGTGTTAACCTGCTATCTGATAACTGAATGTAAGAATTGCTCGGTGATCCTGGGTTAAAGTATCCGTGAGTGGCGAGGTGAATAATCCCATAGGGTCTGTCTTTGCGCTGTGACCTAAGATTGTTGAGAGTAAAGGTTTGGTTGAGGAAGGATTCGCCTTTCCATTCGGAGGCAATAGCGTTAAGTTCTGCAGGCACTGCTGGCAAGGGTGGGTTATTAGTAAATTGTGAGGCTCCCATTGCTAAAACTTCAGCATTTTTAACACTTGCATAGCTAGTATCGGTTAAGTTGACGCTGGGAATGAGTCCGATGCTGTACTTTTCTACTAGAAATTGAGAACCGTCATGGAGGGCGGCTAAGGGGAGCAATCGCAACCCTGCATCCATACTAAAAACTAGCGTATCGATGCCCTGAGCTTTCAAATCAGCTTCCAAGGGCGCAATTATCCACTGGTAAAGTTGTTGGGATGCTGGCAAATAGCTCTCAGTATTGATGTTTCTGGAAGTAGTGAGTTCAGAGCTGAAATTGGCTGCGACTTGCATCAAAGTTTCGCGTCGGGCGGCGGGGATGGCTTTATGAATAGGGATGCCGCTAGGGGGGACTACGATCAGGTCTAATTGTTCAGGGCGGGAGAAGGCGTAGATAATGGCTGGTTTTTTACCAGTTTGGCTGGCGATGATTCTAGTTCTTTTCTGTATGGCCGTAAAAGATTGCAAATCGCGCCTGATTTCCTGATTAATGTATGAGCCCACTTGTTCACTGTAGAAGATATCGATAAAGAAAATGGCTTGTGGGATATCGCCTCTATCGATTAGCCGTGTGATATCGCTGCGGCTAACTATATTTAGAGGCGATGCCGTTTGGACAATTTCGCTTACCCAATCGGATCTGTAGTTAAAAAGAGATTCAATTCTATTAATGATATTCAAATTGCCAGATTGAGCGATCGCATTGGTAATTGAAATATCCGGTAATGTCGTTTGTTCTGATATTGGAGATGGTGTTGGTGGTGGTGTTGGAGATGGTGTTTGTTCTGATATTGGAGATGGTGTTGGTGGTGGTGTTGGAGATGGTGTTTGTTCTGATATTGGAGATGGTGTTTGTTCTGATATTGGAGATGGTGTTGGTGGTGGTGTTGGAGATGGTGTTGGTGGTGGTGTTGGAGATGGTGTTGGTGGTGGTGTTGGAGATGGTGTTGGTGGTGGTGTTGGA
>NZ_JAUBUJ010000024.1:0-62457 GCF_036705405.1 Microcoleus sp. B13-B6 | reverse complement strand
GATGGTATCGGTTGTGGTGTCGGTTCCGGCGTTGGTAGTGGGGTTGGAGATGGTATCGGTTGTGGTGTCGGTTCCGGCGTTGGTAGTGGGGTTGGAGATGGTGTCGGTTGTGGTGTCGGTTCCGGCGTTGGTAGTGGGGTTGGAGATGGTGTCGGTTGTGGTGTTGGTTCCGGTGTAGGAGATGGTGTCGGTTCCGGTGTTGGTTCCGGTGTAGGAGATGGTGTAGGAGATGGTGTAGGAGATGGTGTCGGTTCCGGTGTTGGTTCCGGTGTCGGTTCCGGCGTTGGTTCCGGTGTCGGTTCCGGCGTTGGTTCCGGCGTTGGTTCCGGTGTCGGTTCCGGTGTCGGTTCCGGTGTCGGCGATGGTGTTGGTTCCGGTGTTGGAGATGGCGCGGAAGAACTGATCGCAATATTGCCCTGAGTGTAAGTGCTTGGCGGCACCGGCACCGGGAATTGTGGCGAAATAGTCTCCGAACCTGATGTAATGGCTCCCGTCGTCCCATTCGTTGTCGCATCGCCGACAATAAAAGGTGTAGTCGTGCTCCCCGCGTGGCGAATAGTAATCGCGCCGCCACTTGTGCCATTAGCGCTGGAAATGCTCGCATTTACACCGTTACTATCTGTAAAAGTGCCGCTGACTGTGAGAAGATTGCCAGCCGTGAGGTCAATACTGCCGCCAGTAGACTGAAGAGTGCCTGTAACGGCGATGTCGCTGGCAGCTTTGAGAGTAATATTACCCCCAGAAGTGGCGATCGCATCCAACGCAATGTCCCCTGCTGACTCCAAAATCACAGGCCCGCCTACTGTCGAAATCGCTCCCACTCCGATGCTATTGCCCGAAGCAACACCCGGTGAAGCAAAAAATGTCTCCCCTGCGGTGACATTCGGCGGCAAATTGGCAGCATTCGCCAGAGTCGAAACGCCCGATCGCAAAATTAAAGCTGCACTACCTGAAAGCACCGCCGCATCTGGATCGGCGGAACCTGACAAAGTAGTATCTGGCCCATTGATGGTAATATCTCCCGCCGCGATCGCGCCTTTTGCTTCTACCTTAAGTGAGGTTCCAGTATAATCCCCAAATCTCACATCTCCATCCGAGCTAATAATCGGGTCGTACAAACTCACAAAACTGGCGCCGTTGCCAGACAATGTGAGAATAGAAAAATTACCACGCGCAGCGAAGTGAGCATCACCCGAAACATTGCCATTGCTAAATAATGTGATATCCCCGGAGGATTGGAATGCAGGGTTAGGGTAATTTAGGGCGAAGATATCAATATTTTGATTACCTTGTATAGTAAGATTGCCGCCTGCGATCGCCCTGAAAGGATAACTGCCATCCCTCACCCGCACCGTATCTCCTGCCAACAGAAACAAATTGTTCTCAGTAAGTAGCTGGCTTTCTACCAAAGTGAGATTACGTGCAGCCGAGAGTGTAGCATTCTGACTATTAACAGTAGAACTAGCGATCGCCACATCTCCGCTTTCCACCCTCAAACCCCCCGTCAAAACCACTTCTCCTGCACCGTTAACGGAGATACCAGTAGCAGAGTTCCCACCTGGGCCCGCAAGCAATTGCGGAAGAGACAAAGGCAGAGATAATTGCCCATTCTGTGCCAACAATCCCCCGTCAACAACCCCAATTTCTAAACTTAATAAATGCCCTTCTTGACTAATACGAACAGCATTTTTACCGGGGACAGCAGCGACAATAATATTACCTTGGGGAGCATGGATAGAACCAGTGCTGACGACAGTACCGCCGATTAAAGTTATACTTTGTCCCGGCACAACAGCTAAATTACCTGCATTGACGATACTTCCCGGTTGGCTGAGATTAAAGTAAAAAGTGTTGGGAGTTCCTATCAGCGTACTGTAATCGTTTGCCCCTGCCACATTGAACAAAACGGAATCAAAACCGATGTTAGTAGCAGTAGTAGCTGTAAAACCCGCCGGAAGATTCAAGCTAGCATTAGGGCCAAAGATAATGCCCGAAGGATTTATTAAAAACAGGTTGGAATTGCCGCCACTTACTTGAATTAAACCATTAATAATAGAAGGATTGCCGCCTACTACCCGACCCAGAATGTTGCGAATAGCGGGATTAGAGATAAAATTAGCAGTCTCCCCTTCCCTAAGCCCAAACTGTTGAAAACTGTGGAAAAGATTCGCTCCATCTCTAGAAGTTTGGCCGCCTGTAATATTCAAGCGATCGCCACTAGGTGTGACAGTAGTGCCAGTGCGATCGTGTGCAGGAACAATGGGTTGTGCTTGTACCACCGCTGTACTGACAATAGTGGCTGCGCTCGCTAGCATTGCAGCACCATGTATAGAAAATAAGGCTAGTTTCATTAGCTTTGAGCTGGCAGAGCACGTATCTGACAATTATAATTTTAAGGTATTAGCTACTCAGTGCGGTCAACTGTGGCGTAGACTTAGCGATTAAGAACCTCGTCACCATCAGGGCGGTTGCTATACCTGCATATCACATTCTGCACTCTCAACTGTCACGATCGGTTTTTACTTGTTTTTAGCCAGCAATACAGGTAGGATTTATAGTTTTATACCGTACATAGACTGATAAAAAACGTTTTAAAGCCATAATTTATTACTTTAAAAATAGAGTTTTCTGCGTAATTATGCTGTGTCACACTCCAGGCTGCGTAATGTGGGCTGAAAATCAAAGCAAAAGTGCGATCGACTGTTGGTGCACCATACAAATTAGGCGAGCGCGATCGGGGCTACCACAAAGTATTTGCAGGCTGCTACCGGACAAACTAAACATTTGTTACAAAAAGATTTTTTTTTCCTTTCAAACGCGCTATTGTATACAGAAAGCTAGTGCGTTTTGAGTTAGCTTTAATTTTTACCAAAAAAACCAATATGCTCTCTATTCCAGGCGTTGCTGTCCAGACGCTGCTTTACGAAAGTGTCAACTCTCTGGTTTACCGGGCGATTCGGGAAGCAGATAAAGAGCCAATTATCCTCAAACTGCTCAAAGAAAACTACCCCACACCTCAAGAATTGGTGCGCTACCGCACCGAATACCGCATCACCCAAGAGCTAAAAGAGCCGGGAGTCATACAAGTTTATGACTTGCAAAAATACCAAAATAGCCTCGTGATGTTTGTGGAGGACTTTGGCGGCGAATCCTTGACAATTTGGATGCAGCAGCCCTCCTTTACTCTAGAGGAATTTTTGCAAATTGCGATCGCCACCACGGAAGCATTAGGGCAAATTCACAGCGCCAATATTATCCACAAAGATATTAACCCCTCGAATATTGTTTACAACCCGGAAACGAAACAATTAAAAATTATTGACTTTGGCATTTCCACTCAGCTAACCAGAGAAACACCGATACTGAAAAACCCCGGCATTCTGGAAGGAACCCTTGCATACATCTCACCAGAACAAACTGGTAGGATGAATCGCTCTATCGATTACCGTACTGACTTTTACTCCCTCGGCGTTACCTTCTACGAATTGCTGACAGGAAAATTGCCTTTTGAGACAGAAGAGGCTTTAGAGCTAGTTCACTGCCACATTGCCAGACAACCAGTTCCTCCGCACGAAATCGAGACACAAATTCCCGTAATTATGTCTCAAATTTTCAGTAAATTGATGGCTAAAAATGCGGAAAACCGCTATCAAACAGCAGGGGGGATAAAGCACGATCTAGAAATGTGTCTGGTTCAAGTACAAGCAACGGGTAACATTGAGCAGTTTGCCTTGGGAACGCGGGATATTACCGACCGTTTTTTAATTACCGAAAAGCTTTACGGTAGGGAAATGGAAGTTTCTCATCTATTAGCAGCCTTTGAAGGAGTCAGTACAGGTAGCGCCGAAATGATGTTGGTGGCCGGCTTATCGGGAATTGGTAAAACCGCAGTAGTGAACGAAGTCCATAAGCCTATAGCCCGACAAGGAGGCTATTTTATTAAAGGCAAATACGACCAATTCCAGCGCAATATCCCCTTCAGTGCATTTGTGCAAGCATTTCGGCAATTGATGGGGAAGTTATTATCAGAATCCGAGGCTCATTTACAAACATGGAAAACCAAGATTCTGACAGCAGTAGGCGAGAGCGGGCAAGTGCTGATTGAGGTGATTCCTGAGTTAGAACGCATTATTGGCGCTCAAAATCCTGCACTAGAATTGTCGGGAAGTGCCGCCCAAAATCGCTTTAATCTGTTGATGCAAAAGTTTGTGCAAGTATTTACTACTGCCTCACATCCCTTAGTGATATTTTTGGATGATTTACAGTGGGCGGATTCAGCATCTCTGAAATTGCTACAACTATTGATGGAAAATACAGGGCATCTATTGGTGTTGGGTGCTTATCGGGATAATGAAGTGTCACCTGTTCATCCGTTTATGTTAACAGTGGATGAGATTGTGAAGTCTGGGGCAGCAGTGAATACGATTACCCTGCAACCGTTGAGTTTAGCAGATCTCAATCAGTTGGTAGCAGATACGCTGATTTGTGATTTATCTTTTGCTCAACCTTTGACAGAATTGGTTTATGAAAAAACTCAAGGAAATCCCTTTTTCTCTACTCAATTCCTCAAGGCGTTGCATGAAGATGGGCTGATTATTTTTGACCGCCCTCAATCCCTTCTTAGTAAGGGGGGCAGTCAAGGGGGGTGGCAGTGCGATATTGCTCAAGTTAGACTTACCCACGCCTCGGATGTGGTGGAGTTTATGGCGGTGCAATTGCAGAAGTTGCCGAAAGAAACTCAGGATGTTCTAAAATTGGCGGCTTGCATTGGGGCGCAGTTTGATTTAGATACATTAGCAGTAGTCAGCGAAGAAGTACCCGATCCAACGGGATCAGTGCTATGGAAAGCCTTGCTTGAAGGACTCATTTTAGTGATGGCAGAAGGCTATAACTTGATTCAAGCAGATGCTCAATCCCCTCCTGGGTCTGTTGCTAATCCCACTTATAAGTTCTTGCACGATCGCGTCCAGGAAGCAGCTTATTCCCTAATACCCGAAAACGAAAAACAAGCCACTCATCTCAAAATTGGACATTTATTCCTACACAAATATTCGGACATAGAAAGAGAGGAAAAACTATTTGATATTGTCGGGCATTTGAATTTAGGGCAAGAATTAATCAGCCAGCCAAGCGAGCGGGAAGCTTTAGCACAACTTAACTTAGAAGCCGGACGTAAGGCAAGAAATTCTACCGCCTACGCTGCGGCCAATATCTATCTGCAAACAGGAATTGAGCTACTGACAGTCAACTGCTGGCAAAGTCAGTATGAATTGACCCTGAATCTCTATATTGCTGCTACCGAAGCTGCGTATTTGAATGCTGACTTTGAGGGCATGGAACAGATGGCAGCAGAGGTATTGCAGAATGCTCAGACGATTTTAGACAAAGTTAAAATTTACGAAATTCAAATTGCCGCCCTGACAGCCCAGGGCAAGATGTTGGAGGCGATCGCAGTAGGCAGAAATGCACTCTTGCAATTGGGGATTGATCTACCCACCGAACCTGATGAAGCCTTGATTGGCAAAGCGTTACAAAACCTTGCCAACCAACTCCAGGGTAGACAGATTGAAGAACTGGTTGACTTGCCTGTGATGACCGATTCCCAGACTCAGGCAGCTATGCAATTGTTAGGAATATTGTTTGCAACCATTTTCCAGGGAATGCCGGGTTTGCTGCCCCTACTTAGCTCCAGGATGGTGAGTTTATCGCTCTCCTTTGGGAATGCACCCGCATCAAGCGTGGGGTATGCGATTCACGGACTGGTTTTGTGTGCTTTTTTTGGAGATGTCGAAACGGGCTATGACTTTGGTAAATTGGCATTCTCATTGCTGGATCGGTTCAATATGCGGGAATTCAAGTCTCAAATTATAATTGTGTTTGGGGGTTTTATTCAGCATCGCCAAGAAGCTCTCTTAGCAACGATACCGACGCTGAAAGATGGCTATACGGCGGGCATGGAAACTGGTGATTTTCTAAATGCTGGCTACAACATAAGTGGTTACTTTTATGTCCATTTCTTCGGTGGGGTAGAACTAGACAGTTGGGCATCAGAAATAGCAGGTTACAGCGCTGTCATGGCGCAGGTAAAGCAATATTCTGCCCAGGGTTTGTTGAATATGACGCAGCAGACGGTGAAGAATTTGAGGGAAGCCTGTATTCTGTCGGATTGCTTAATCGGAACTGCCTACGATGAAACCGTGATGATTTCTAAGCACCATCAGAACAATGACCTGACAGCGATCGCTGCTGTCTACATCTACAAACTGCTGCTTGCTTACTGCTATGGCAATTATACGGCTGCCCTAAACTACATTGCCCAAGGTCAACAGTATTTAATGGCAGTATCGGGATCGGTTTTTGTTCCCGCTTTCCATTTTTATGCAGCTTTGACGCACTTGGCACTCTTCCCCACACAGCCAGGAACCGAGCAAGCTGAAATTCTTACTCAGGCCCAAGCCCATCAAACGACTCTGCAACAGTGGGCGCAAAATGCTCCGATGAATCATTTGCATAAATGGTATTTGGTTGAGGCCGAAAAACATCGCGTTTTGGGTAATAAAGTTGAGGCGATTGAAATGTACGAGCGCGCCATTGCTGGAGCTAAACAAAATCTATTCCTCAATGAAGAAGCAATAGCCAACGAACTAGCAGCCAAGTTTTATCTAGAATGGAATAAAGAAAAATTTGCCCAACTCTACATGATTGAGGCGTATTATTGTTATATCCAATGGGGAGCCACTGCTAAGGTAAAAGATTTAGAAACGCGATACCCCCACTTATTAAAACCTATTCAAGCCGGAAGAAAAAACACTAAAACTACCGGAACTGTAACGACCACGGGTTTGGTTAAAAACTTAGATGTCAGCACAGTAATGAAAGCTTCTCAGGCAATTTCTGGAGAAATTATGCTAGATAAGCTACTGTCTAGCTTGATGAAAATTTTGATCGAAAGTGCAGGGGCGCAAAGAGGATATCTAATTTTATTAACCCAGGAAAAGCTGTTAATTGAAGCTGAAGGGGCAATAAATTCCCCACAAGTCACCGTGTTGCAGTCAATCCCCGTTGAAGATTGTCAAGAACTTTCCTCCGCAATTGTCAATTATGTGGCCCGCACTCAAGAAAGCGTGGTACTAGATGATGCTGTCCGAGAGGGACAATTTACCAACGACCATTACATCCACAAAAATCAGCCCAAATCAATTTTATGCGTGCCGCTGATTAACCAAGCTCAAATCGTCAGTATTGTTTACCTAGAAAACAATCTGACAGCCGGAGCTTTTACCCCAGAAAGAGTGGAACTATTAAAAGTGTTATCTGGACAAGCGGCTATATCGATTCAAAATTCTAAACTCTATACAGAAGTACGCGAAAATGAAACCAGGCTGACTCAATTCCTAGAAGCTATGCCAGTAGGGATAGTTGTAATCAAACCCAGTGGTACACCTTACTACGTTAATCAGAAGGGGCAGCAGCTTCTGGGAAAAGGAGTTGCGCCTGATGCCACGTCCGAGCAATTCGCAGAGGTTTATCAACTATATACTGCGGACACTTCCAATCCGTATCCTGCTGAAAAAATGCCTGGAGTGCGGGCATTAAATGGCGAAAGTTCCACTGTTAATGATATGGAAATCTACCAGCCTGACAAGGTTGTACCCATCGAAGTTTGGGGAACGCCTATCTATGATAATCAGAGCAATATTGCCTACGGTCTAGCAGCATTTCAAGATATAACGGAGCGCAAAAAAGCCGAAACAGAGCAGATAAGGTTCACCAATGAACTATTTCAACTCAACAAAGCTTACGAGCGCTTCGTCCCCAATCAGTTCCTCCATTTTTTAGATAGACCAAGCATTGTCGATGTCGAATTGGGCGACCAAGTGCAGTTAGAAATGTCAGTGCTATTTTCTGATATTCGCGACTTCACCACGCTTTCGGAAAGTATGACTCCGGAGGATAATTTTCAGTTCATTAATGCTTATTTATCTCGGATGGAATCAGCGATTATTGAGAATCATGGCTTTATTGATAAATATATTGGTGATGCGATTATGGCCCTATTTAGCGGTAATGCTGATAATGCAGTAAATGCCAGTATTGCCATGCTGCATCAACTTCAAGTATACAATCAAGAGCGGGTTAATTCTGGCTATGCCCCGATTAAGATTGGCATTGGCATTAATACTGGGAATTTAATGTTAGGCACGGTGGGCGGACCAAATCGCATGGATACGACGGTAATTAGTGATGCGGTGAATTTAGCTGCTCGTGTGGAAGGATTAACAAAAAATTATGGTGTTGCTTTACTGATTACACAGCAGACTTTTAATAAGTTAGCTAATCCTAGCAACTATGCTATTCGCATGATTGCTCAAATTAGTGTGAAGGGAAAAGTAGACTTATCTACAATTTATGAAGTTTTTGAGGCAGATATTCCTGAAACAAAGCGAGGAAAATTAGCAACTAAAGATTTATTTAATCAAGCTTTGAGCTTATATCGGCAACAGAAATTTATCGAAGCCACAGCATTATTTGCTCAATGTTTAGAACTCTGCCCTTCGGATCAAGTTGCTCAAATTTATTGGGATTGGTGTGAACAAAAAACTATCAGTTTAAACATCGAACTCTTAGAGAGAAGTTTAGCATTAATAAAACCTCACTCTGATGAATTTGTAAGTAACTTTTATGAAATACTTTTTAATGAGTCTTCTCAGATTAAAGCTCTTTTTATGAATACAAGAATGGCACAGCAAAAAGAAAAGCTTTGGCAAAGCTTAGAAATCATTATTGAAAATTTACGGAAACCTAAGTTAATTAATGTTTTTGCTAAAGGATTAGGTGCAACTCATGCCAAATATGGCGTTTCAGTAGAACATTTTCCTGTTGTGGCCAATGCACTCATTCAATCTCTGAAAGCGCAGATGGGTTTAGAGTGGACACCTGAAACTGAGAAAGCTTGGGTAGAGGCTTATACAATTATTCAGTCAGCTATGATTGATGGAATGGCAGTTATGTGACCTTGATGAGGTGTTTGATGCTGACCCGCCAGAAATCAAAGCGGGCAAGTTAGCTACGCTGGAATTGTTTGCAGAAGCGAGGGCAAATTACTTGGAAGGGAAGTTAGCTGAGGCGGCGCGGGTGTTTGCCGAGTGTTGGCGTCAGAATCCGGGCGATGCCGTCGCTAAAATTTACTGGGAACGCTGTCAGTCTACTTTAAGGACTCGCACAAAAATCAAAGACAGCCCACACAATATAGATTAATCATAAAAGTCCAAAGCTCGATCGCTACATTAAAAACTAAACATTTGTTACAAAAAAAAATTACCTTTCTAACGTGCTATTCTATACACAAAGCTGGTGCCTTTTGACTTAGCGTTAATTTTTAGCAAAAAAATCAATATGCTCTCTCTTCCAGGCGTTGCTGTCGAGACGCTGCTTTACGAAAGTGTCAACTCTCTGGTTTACCGGGCGATTCGGGAAGCAGATAAAGGGCCAATTATCCTCAAACTGCTCAAAGAAAACTACCCCACACCTCAAGAATTGGTGCGCTACCGCACCGAATACCGCATCACCCAAGAGTTGAAAGAGGCGGGAGTCGTGCGGGTTTATGACTTGCAAAAATACCAAAACAGCCTCGTGATGTTTGTCGAGGACTTTGGCGGGGAATCCTTGACAATTTGGATGCAGCAGCGAAAGTTTACTCTGGAGGAATTTTTACAAATTGCGATCGCCACTACTGAAATTTTAGGAAAAATTCACAGCGCCAACATCATCCACAAAGATATTAACCCCTCGAATATTGTTTACAACCCCGAAACAAAACAATTAAAAATTATCGACTTTGGTATTTCTACTCAGCTAACGCGAGAAACGCCAACCCTGAAAAACCCCGGCGTTCTGGAAGGAACCCTCGCTTATATCTCGCCAGAACAAACTGGCAGGATGAATCGCACTCTCGATTACCGTACTGACTTTTACTCCCTCGGCGTCACCTTCTACGAATTGCTGACAGGAAAATTGCCTTTTGAGACAAAAGATGCTTTAGAGATAGTTCACTGCCATATTGCTAGACAGCCAGTTCCTCCGCACGAAATCAATCCAGAAATCCCCCTAATTGTGTCTCAAATTGTCAGTAAATTGATGGGGAAGAATGCCGAAAACCGCTATCAAACTGCCTTGGGGATAAAGCATGATTTAGAAATGTGTCTGCTTCAATTACAACAAACCGACAGCATAGAAGAATTTGACTTGGGAAGGCGAGATATTACAGACCGTTTCCTGATTCCCGAAAAACTCTACGGCAGAGAAAGTGAAGTCGATCATCTATTAGCTGCCTTTGAACGAGTCAGTATCGGTAGCGCCGAAATGATGCTGGTGGCTGGCTTTTCTGGGATTGGTAAAACCGCAGTAGTGAAGGAAGTCCACAAGCCTATAGCCAGACAGCGTGGCTATTTTATTAAAGGCAAATACGACCAATTTCAACGCACTATTCCCTTCAGTGCATTTGTGCAAGCTTTTCGGGAATTGATGAGGCAATTATTATCAGAAAGTGATGCTCAGTTACAAACCTGGAAAACCAAGATTTTGACAGCCGTGGGCGAGAGTGGGCAAGTGCTGATTGAGGTGATTCCTGAATTAGAACGCATCCTTGGCCCTCAACCTCCTGCACTAGAACTGTCGGGGAGTGCCACCCAAAATCGGTTTAATTTGCTGATGCAAAAGTTTGTGCAAGTATTTACTACTGCCTCACATCCGTTAGTGATGTTTTTGGATGATTTGCAGTGGGCCGATGGCGCATCTTTGAAGTTGCTACAACTGTTGATGGAGGATAGGGGGCATCTGTTGGTGTTGGGTGCTTATCGGGATAATGAAGTTTCCCCTGTTCATCCGTTTATGTTGACAGTGGATGAGATTATTAAGTCTGGGGCTGTGGTAAATACTATTAACCTGCAACCGTTGAGTTTAGCCGATCTCAACCAGTTGGTGGCAGATACGCTGATTTGTAATTTATCCTCTTCTCAACCGTTGACAGAATTGGTTTATGAAAAAACCAAAGGTAATCCCTTTTTCTCGACTCAATTCCTCAAGGCGTTGCATGAAGAGGGTCAAATTACTTTTGACCCCCCTGTGTCCCCCCTTAGTAAGGGGGGAAGTAAAGGGGGGTGGCAGTGCGATATTGCTCAAGCTAGACTTACCCACGCCTCGGATGTGGTGGAGTTTATGGCGGCGCAATTGCAGAAGCTGCCGAAAGAAACTCAGGATGTCCTCAAACTTGCCGCGTGCATTGGGGCGCAATTTGATTTAGAGACGTTGGCAGTAGTCAGTGAAGAATTATCAGAACAAACGGCATCAGCATTGTGGAAAGCCTTGCAAGAAGGACTCATTTTACAGATTACAGAAGGCTATAGCTTAATTCAAACAGACTTTCAATCCCTGAATCAGTCTGTTACTAACCCAATTTATAAGTTCCTCCACGATCGCGTCCAGCAAGCGGCTTATTCCCTAATACCCGAAAACGAAAAAAAAGCTACTCATCTCACAATCGGACAGTTACTCCTCCAAAATTATTCGGAGATAGAAAGAGAAGACAAACTCTTTGATATAGTGGGGCATTTTAATCAAGGAATTGATTTAATCAATCAATTAAGCGAACGAGAAGCCTTAGCCCAACTCAACTTAGAAG
The DNA here is from genome assembly GCF_036705405.1 of Microcoleus sp. B13-B6. NCBI lineage: Bacteria > Bacillati > Cyanobacteriota > Cyanophyceae > Oscillatoriales > Microcoleaceae > Microcoleus > Microcoleus sp. B13-B6. The sequence continues at coordinate 50,777 of NZ_JAUBUJ010000024.1, read as the reverse complement.
CGGGAGGTAAAGCGAGAAGTTCTACCGCCTATGCAGCCGCAATGGTCTATCTGCAAACAGGGATGGAGCTACTAACAGCCAACTGCTGGCTTCTTCAGTATGAATTGACCCTGAATCTCTATGTTGCTGCTACCGAAGCTGCCTATTTGAATGCTGACTTTGAGGGTATGGAACAGATGGCAGCATTGGTATTGCAAGAAGCTAAGACGATTTTAGACAAAATTAAAATTTACGAAATTCAAATCGCTACTCATGCAGCCCAAGGCAAGATGTTGGAGGCGATCGCAGTCGGTAGAGATGCACTCTTGCAATTAGGAGTTGAACTGCCTCCCGAACCTGACGAAGCCTTGATTAACAAAGCTCTACAAACCCTTGCCAGTCAACTCCAGGGAAGAAGGGTAGAAGAATTGATTAACCTGCCTGTGATGACCGATCTTCATACTCAGGCAACTATGCAACTGTTAGGAATGTTGATTTCACCCATTTACCAGGGACTGCCAGAATTACTACCACTGCTTAGCTCGACAATGGTGAGTTTATCGCTCTCTTTTGGAAATGCACCGGCATCAAGCGAGGGGTATGCAATTCACGGTATAGTGTTGTGTAGTTTTTTGAAACAAGTAGAAACTGGCTATGCCTTTGGCAAATTAGCACTCTCATTGCTCGAACACTTTAATATTCAGGAATTCAAGCCCGTCATTTTAGTTCTGTTTGGGGCCATGATTCAGCATCATCAGGAAGCTATGAGAGCAGCGATATCAACGCTGAAAGAGGGCTATACGGCTAGCATAGAAACTGGCGATTTTCTACAGGCTGGCAACAACCTAGGTTTTTACTTTCATACCAACTTTTTCAGTGGGGTAGAACTGGATACCTGGGAACCCGAAATAGCAGCTTACAGTGCTGTCATGGCCCAGGTAAAGCAATATTCTGCTCAGGTTTATTTAGATATGACGCAGCAGATGGTGTTGAACTTGAGGGAAGACGGGATTCTGTCGGATTGCTTAATCGGCTCTGCCTACGATGAAACGGTGATGATTCCTAAACACCATGAGGTTAATGAATTCACGGCGATCGCTACTGCCTACATCTACAAACTGCTGCTTGCTTACTGCTATGGCAATTACACGGCTGCGATCGACTACATTGCTCAAGCCAAACAGTATTTAATGGCAGTATCGGGATTAGTTCTTGTTCCCATTTTCCATTTCTATGCAGCTCTGACACACTTGGCACTCTTCCCCACACAGCCAGCAATTGAGCAAACAGAAATTCTTGGCTTAGTAGAAATTGATCGAACCACCCTCGAAGAGTGGGCGCAAAATGCTCCGATGAATTATCTGCATAAATGGTATTTAGTTGAGGCAGAACGGCAACGGGTGTTGGGTAATAAAGCTGAGGCGATTGAAATGTACGATCGCGCCATCTCCCTCGCTAAAGAAAATCAATTTCTCAACGAAGAAGCCCTTGCCAACGAACTCGCAGCCAAATTTTACCTAGAATGGGGTAAAGAAAAATTTGCCCAACTCTACATGATTGAGGCGTATTATTGTTATATCCAATGGGGAGCCACTGCTAAGGTAACGGATTTAGAAGCGCGATATCCTCAGTTATTGGCGGCAATTCAACCGGGAAGGAAAAACACTAAAACTACAGCAACAGTGATAACTACTGGTTCGGGTAATAAGTTAGATATAACCACAGTAATGAAAGGAACGAGCGCAATTTCGGGCGAAATAATGCTAGATAAGCTAATGTCTAACTTAATGAAAATTTTGATTGAGAATGCGGCGGCGCAAAGAGGCTATCTGATTTTCTCAAGTCAGGGAAAGCTACTGGTTGAAGCTGAAGGAGCCATAAACTCCGAACAAGTCACCGTGTTGCAGTCAATCCCCGTTGAAACCTGTCAAGAACTTTCCTCCGCAATTGTCAACTATGTGGCCCGCACTCAAGAAAGCGTGGTACTGGATGATGCTGTCCGAGAGGGACAATTTACCAACGACCCCTACATCCAAAAGCATCAGCCCAAATCAATTTTATGCGTGCCACAGATTAACCAATCTCAAATTATTAGTATTGTTTACCTAGAAAATAACCTGACAGCCGGAGCTTTTACCCCAGAAAGAGTGGAACTATTAAAACTGTTATCTGGACAGGCGGCGATCTCGATCCAAAATTCTAAGCTTTATACAGAAGTACGCGAAAGTGAGAACAGACTCGCTCAATTTTTAGAAGCAATTCCAGTCGGGGTGTCAGTGCTGGATGCTTCTGGCAAACCTTACTATAGTAATCGCGTTGCTATTCAATTATTAGGTAAAGGAGTTATTCCTCAAGTTACCAGCGAACAAATCTCCGAGGTTTATCAAGTGTATAAAGCTGGTACTGATCGGGAATATTCCTCTGCTGAATTGCCAATTGTGCGAGCGTTGAGGGGCGAAAGTGCCACCGCTGAGGATATGGAAATCCACCAAGGCAACAAGATTATTCCGATCGAGGCTTGGGGTACTCCCATCTATGATGAAAAGGACAACATTGCTTATGCAATTGTAGCCTTTCAAGATATCACGGAGCGTAAAAAAGCCGAAACAGAGCGAATCAGATTTACCGCTGAACTGTTTCTACTCAACCAAGCTTACGAGCGCTTCGTTCCCAATCAGTTCCTCCAGTTTTTAGATAAATCAAGCATTATTGATGTGGAATTGGGCGACCAAGTGCAGTTAGAAATGTCGGTGTTGTTTTCCGACATTCGCGACTTCACCACGCTTTCGGAAACTATGACGCCGAAGGATAATTTCCGATTTATTAATTCCTATCTTTCTCGCATGGAACCCGTTATTAATGAAAATAACGGGTTTATTGATAAATATATTGGCGATGCGATTATGGCGCTGTTTAGCGGCGAGGCGAATAATGCGGTGAAAGCCGGAATTGCTATGCTGCACTGTCTGGTTGAATACAATCAAAATCGCGCTAATTTTGGCTGTGCGCCGATTCAGATTGGGATTGGCATCAATACTGGAACTTTGATGCTGGGAACGGTGGGCGGTCAAAATCGCATGGACGGGACGGTAATCAGCGATGCGGTGAATTTAGCTTCTCGCGTGGAAAGTTTGACGAAAAATTATGGGGTGTCGCTGTTAATCACCCAGGAAACTTACTCGCGCTTAGAAAATCCCTCCCAGTACGCAATCCGCACCCTCGATACGGTAAAAGTCAAGGGAAAATCTGAATTAGTAACAGTTTATGAGGTGTTTGATGCTGACCCGCCAGAAATTAAAGCGGGCAAGTTAGCTACGCTGGAATTGTTTGCAGAAGCGAGGGCAATTTACTGGGAAAGGAAGTTAGCTGAGGCGGCCCGGCTGTTTGCCGAGTGTTGGCGTCAGAATCCGGGCGATCGCGTCTCTAAAATTTACTGGGAACGCTGTCAGTCTACTTTAAGGACTCGCACAAAAATCAAAGACAGGCTATACCATTTAGATTAATCATAAAAGTCCAAAGCTCGATCGCTACATTCTTTGAGGGGGAGATCATTTTCATTTTTCACCAGTGGTATTGGGGCGACGGTTGGGTGCAGTCTCGGTTGGAGGGAGTCTCGCTGCTACGGCTGAATTTGGGTCAAACGGCTAGTTTGTTGCGGCTGCGGGAGTTTTTGGCGGGTAAGCAGAAAGATCCAGACTGATGTGAAGGTCGATCGCACTTATTTTATCTCAAAGTCTCATCCTTCAGGTTTACCGATTTTGCCTGTTAATGTGTAGTGCATCGTCTTAAGTTTTACCCCATCTTTACTCCCTAAATCTTTCAACTTTGTTAACTAACTCGAAGCCAAATTGCCTCACCCTATTGACATAAATTTGGTCAGATGTTTATTAATTATTCGTAAAAATCTAGGTCTGGAGGAACACCAAACTCGACATAAATAATTATCTCTGAAGATAGAAGAACCCCAAATTAAACACAGCTAATGTATAAAACTATGAAGGAGAAAAAACTACTTAAAAATTGATTAATGTAATAAATTTTTAAGTAGAGCTTAAGATTATTAAAAAAAGGAAATTTATGGTACTGAGTATTATTGTTCACGGTGGAGCAAAAACCATCTCAGAAGAGAAGGTTGCAGCCAACAATGCAGGCTGTACCGCAGCAGCAGAAGCTGGTTGGGCAGTGCTCGCAAGCGGGGGTACCGCAGCAGAAGCTGTTGAGGCAGCTATCCGGGTTCTGGAAGCTGACCAGACATTTAACGCAGGCTTTGGATCGGTTCTCAACAACCAGGGAGAGGTAGAGCTAGACGCAGGGATGATGGAAGGCGGTTCATTAGCTTGGGGAGCTCTCGCAAATGTTCAAGGCGTGCGCCATCCCATCTCCGTGGCGCGAAAGATTATGGATAAAAAACCCATGTTCTTAGTAGCGGATCACGCCGAACATTTTGCAGCAGAAAATGGAGCCGAGATGTCTGCAAAAGAAGACTTAATCGCAGATGAGCAACAGGAAGAGTGGGAGGAGGAAAAAGAAGTTATTGACCGCCCCAATACCGTTGGTTGTGTAGCTTTGGATAGTAGTGGCACTTTAGTTGCCGGTACCTCAACAGGTGGCACTATGAATAAGCCCGCCGGTCGCGTCGGCGACAGCGCCATTATCGGCTCAGGCTTGTTTGCGGAGAATCAACAGGGCGCTTGCTCGACCACAGGCGATGGCGAGTCCATTATGCCAGTAGTTCTAGCTAAGACTGCGATCGACATTCTAGCGTCCGGCAAGCACCCAGACGAAGCAGCGAAGATGGCAATTGAGACTCTGGCATCTAAGGTGGCAGGAGAAGCTGGGTGCATCCTCATAGACCCTCAAGGGCGGGTTGGCTGGGCGCATAACTCAACCGACATGGCTTGTGCTTATAGAACCTCAGAAATGGACAAGGTGGCTGTGTTCACTAAGAAAAAACAACTCGCCCATCGTTGAAATTATTGAGGTTAAAGTCTCTCTAGTTGCAGAGAGTTAAAATTCCGCAACTAATATCTTGTTTCCTAGGTATTAAGTAGCTGGACATCAATAAACAGTTTTTCAATTTGTAGGGCGGGCATTGCCCACCCTACTTTTAATTATGTCGAGCTACTTAGTGGCCGGAAAAACAGTTCAATTCAAACTAGACTTGGATATTCCTATGAACTCAACATACGACTTTCCTTACTTTCAGGGTAATTCTCTTTCCGATTTGTTTGCTCCAGACATCACAGATGCACGTTATGCGTTCATCCTCAATTACCCTGCAACTGCCAGTTGGGCTGCTTACCCCAACAGGGAAAAATACTTTATTCAAGACGGCAGCAGTGAAGCCACCAAAACTTCTTTCGACAAGATTGGCCAGAAGGAACCTTGGAAAAATCTGGCAGTGTTAGGCGATGCCATCCCAGGAATTGTGATTAATCACCCGCCGAACTCGCTGATTGACTATTGGCGGGAGCATTTGGGCTTCAGCAACAGCAGTATGGAGATGATAGACTGCTCAACTTATCTCGAAGATCTCAGCGTAAGCGATCGCTTTGACAAACTCCTGACTCTATTTCCCTTCGACAATCTCAAACCCGAAAAACACGCCGTTCATCCCGACATCCACTACCACTTGCTCAGCAAAGCAACGCTAGCAGAATTAGGCGTGCAATGTCCGAAATACGAAAGCTACAATCTGCACGAAGTCAATCTCGAAAGCATTCAGTTACCAGAGCAATTCCCCTACTTGATTAAAACATCCCACGGACTTTCTGGAGAAGGCACTTATATTATCAAAAGCGCCAGCGATCTGAACTACTGCTTGCAGGAAGTGAGGAAATATCTCGATATTAAGTTGCTGGATACGATTATTGTCTCGGAATTCGTCAAGAATGAAGTGCAGAACTATTGCGTGCAGTTCTATGTAAGCAAAACGGGAAATATCACGCTTATCGGCACTACCGGCCAACTTGTCACTCCAGAGGGCAGCTATTTAGGGGGACTGATTCACTACCGCGAAACCGACATGAGTAGGTTTTTTGAGATGATTGCCGCTATTGGTAAATATGCTCACCAACAGGGTTATTTCGGCGTTATTGGCTTCGACGTGCTGGAAGATTCTGAGGGACAGTTGTATGCCATTGATGCCAATTTCCGAGTTAATGGCTCGACTCCGCTTTGTGTGCAGCGCCATACCTTACTGGGGCTGGGAAAGGAGGTGGCTAAATATTCGAGTGACTGGCGAATGGATGGGACTTTGGAATCGATTCTTGTCACCCTGAAACCCGAACTCGATCGCAAGGACTTGATAATCTTGTCAGCTTTAGAGAAGGTTAAATACGGGAAAATCTACACGGAAATTTACGGGATAGTTGCTGGTGAGGATATGAAGGATATGCAGCACATCGAGCAGAAGTTGCACAGTAAGGGATTGCAGCAATAGGGTTAATATCTATTCTACCGATTGCAGCGGTTATGCGGTTTTCCCGCTCATCTCGATCGCAGGCTTCGGTGATATCGGCAAACGGGCCATCAAAAATCAAAATTGAAGGTTCCACAGCTTTGAAGTGACCAGATTCATCGGGTTCGGCAAGATAATGCCACACTTCGCGAATATCCTCAACTAAATAACACTTTGATTGAGGGGAATTTCGATCCAAAACTCTGTTCTTTCTCCGGGTTCTGATGTACACCACAGTTTCCCTTTATGCTTTTGGATCACAATTTGATAACTAATAGACATCCCCATTCCCGTACCTTTTCCTACCGGTTTGGTGGTAAAAAATGGGTCAAATAGCCGTTTTTTGACTTCCTCTGTGATGCCACACCCATTATCAGCAATACAAATTCTGATCAATTCTGAGTTATACAGACTCGTACTAATCCGAATTGTCTTTTTCTCCACCCGATCTCGCTCATCTAAAGCATCCAGAGCATTTGTCAGAATATTCATAAATACCTGGTTAAGCTGTCCTGCATAACATTCGATCTGCGGCAGATTACCGTACTCTTTGATCACTTCAATCTCTGGATGTGTGTGTCTGGCCTTGAGACGATTTTGCAGAATCATCAGGGTGCTTTCAATGCCTTCATGGATATCGACTGCTTTGATATCTGCTTCGTCCAATCGAGAAAAGTTCCGTAGAGATTTAACAATATCGCGGATACGTTCAGAACCTACTTGCATAGACTTGAGCAGTTTTGATAAGTCTTCGCTCAAAAATTCTATCTCAATATCTTCCGACTTGGCTTGAATCTCCGATACCGGCTGGGGATAATACTTTTGATAAAGCTGTACTAGCTCTAGTAAATCTTGGGTATATTGGCTAAGATGAGATAAATTACCGTGAATAAAATTCGCGGGATTATTCACTTCATGGGCAATCCCGGCTACCAGTTGCCCCAGAGATGACATTTTCTCACTTTGGATGAGTTGGGCTTGAGTCTCCCGTAGTTCTTGAGTGCGTTCTTCTACTTTTTGTTCAAGGGTTTGGTAAGAGTTCTTTAATTCGTGACTCATTTGATTAAAAGATACTGATAAACTTACCAATTCCTCTACGAGAGTGTCGGAAACATTTTGCTCGAAATTTCCACCGGCGATCGCCTGACTGGCTTGACTCAATTGCCGAATAGGTTTAGCTATCCATTGTGAAGTGATAATTGCTAATCCTGTGGCGATTACCAGTGATAACAGACAAAGGATAATCGTCGTATTTCTATTATAATTTATTTGCTCCATAAAATCCGATTCAGGCACGACGACTACAATTAGCCAATCTATACCTCTACCATCATTCAGCGGTAGCAACTGAACAAACTGCCGTTCACTGTTGAGGGTAAATTCTAACTGTTCAGATTTATGAATTTGGTCAAAGTTACCAAAATATTTCTGCAAATATTTAGCTGTCTCCCGCACAAATGGTTCGCTACTTTCCACGGCGTAAATCATCTTCTGAGCTTTACCTTGTCCTTTGATTAGTGGCTCTTTGGTGGAACTAGAAATCATTGAACCAGATCGCTCCATCACAAAAGCCTTACCTGTTTTACCAATAGACAAACTTCCCAGAAATTCCCTTAAATTTTCTGAGAGGACAACAAGAGTGGCACAGACACCCACAAGTTTACCTTCTGAGTCATAGACAGGTTCGCTGGCAGTAATTGCAGGCTTACCATTGTTGACAATATTCACAAAAATATTGCTCCAAGTAGGCCTCCCTGCTTTCACAGCAGAAAGATACCAGGGGCGTTGGCGAGGATCGTAAGAAGAGTTTACCTGTTCTAGGAATTTTTGCCGATCGCCTCTATTATCCATTTCATAAGAAGTAAAATGATAGTTTGTTTCTTGATTACTCGCAGTCATCGCGATTGTTGACTCTCGACGAGCGGCCCCTAGATAATGTCCTTGGGCATCGCCACAATAGGAGCCAAAAACAAAAGGGGAGATTTGCACTTGGGTCAACAATTGCTTAGCGTTGCGGCCATTCACCATGTCCATGTGGCCCTGTGCAAAAGCGACTGAATTCACACGATTGATATCATGAGGTTTGTTGATATATTGCTTGAGTTCTCCTTCAATGCGTGCTATTAGTTCCTGACGAAGTTGAGCCGCCACATCGTTAACCGCTTTTTGTCCATTGCGTAAGGAAAGCCAACCTGTTAAGCTCACTGCTGTAAAGATTTGTAGAACAAATGGAACAACAAGAACACCGCGCAGAGGAATTTTTAGACAATTCGCAGTTGGAGGCATAGATGATAATGCTTAGCCATTGGTTCTTTGTCTATCATAATATCAATTCATCAAAGAAGCCTGAAGCGGAGCTATCCCGATCGTGACTCGCCCTTTTTGTAGCCCCGTTAATCTGCGGTTACAAGCGATCGCTTACTGGAAGTTTTTTATTTTTCCGTTGGTCGGTAAATTGACCAAATAGCATATATTTGATAAGTCGTTAATTTTTACATTCAACTAACAAATGATATTAATAGCTATCTTGGTTTATGTAAATGCAATAGTCGATCGCATTTACCGGCCTACTTACTTCGCCCGCACCACCAACACCGAACAAGGAGCCTCAGCCACAACCTCCGCACTCACCGAACCCTCCAAAATTCGCTTTAAACCAGTCAAACCCCGACAGCCGATCGCAATTAAATCGGCTTTATAGATATGAGCCAAACGCACAATTTCTTCTGCTGGTTGTCCCGAAACAATCTCCAATTCGCTCTGGCAAGGCAACTTTTCCTGATAAGATTGCAGTAACTTCTCCACCTCTCGGTAAGCAATCTCATCTCCCTGAGCGTGAGGTCGATCGACAACCGCGTCAAAATCCGACCTACCAGAACTGACAACATGAACTAGAATCACCTTTGCCGTCGGTTCTAGCTGAAATTGCCCTACAACTTGCAATACCTGAGTCGCTAACTCTGAATTGTCGATCGCTACCAAAACAGTATTCAATACCATGCACCTTTAAATTTCAGATACTAGACTTTAACTTTTCGCTGATTGTCGCCTACTTTCCACAATTTCGCCCTTCCCACCAACATCATTATTACCTACCCCGAAACCCGGTTTCTTAACATAATTGCGTCATTTAAGCAAGATTCTGGAAGAAACCGGGTTTCTTAAGCCCGCAGTGCGTAACTCCGTAGGTGCAAATAAACTGGGTCGCTTGTCACAGAATGTAAAGCTACCATAATCGCAAGAGAATTGCTTCCTTTCATTGCATTTCACTCGCTTTTGACTACCTATGTATTTTGCCGATCGCCAATCTCAAATCTACCATCTAAAACTCACCCTTTCCCTCATTTTCAGTCCGCAGCCGCACCGAATCAGCGTGAGAAGGAAGCCCCTCAGCTTCTGCCAAAACATTAATCGCCCTACTCACCTTCTTAAGTGCAGCCGGCGAATATTGAATCAAACTCGAATGCTTCATAAAAGTTTCGACACCCAGCGGCGACGCATAGCGCGGAGCCCCAGAAGTCGGCAAAGTGTGATTCGGGCCAGCCAAATAATCACCTACAGCTTCCGGCGTCGAGCAGCCCAAGAAAATCGCCCCAGCGTGGCGAATTTGGTCGAGCAAAGCCCAGGGATCTGCCACTTGCAATTCCAAGTGTTCCGGGGCAAACTCGTTAGAGAGTTCCGCCGCGGCTTTGAGCGAGTCAACTACTACGACTAAACCATAGTTGGCGATCGCCTTTTCTGTTAAAGTTCGGCGCGGGTGATTTGCCAACTGTCTGTCTACCTCAGCCACCACCTTCCTAGCCAGCACCGAATCCGCCGTCAGCAAAATTGCCGACGCCATCGAATCGTGCTCAGCTTGAGCCAACATATCCGCAGCCACGTGTACAGGATTCGCCGAAGCATCCGCAATAATCAACACTTCCGACGGGCCAGCCAGAGAATCGATCCCCACAGTCCCGTAAACCAGTTTTTTAGCCAGGGTGACGTAAATATTCCCCGGCCCAGTAATTAAATCCACCTTCGGAATAGTTTCCGTACCGTAGGCCAAAGCCGCGATCGCCTGCGCCCCGCCTACCCGATAAATCTCATCAACTCCCGCTTCCTGAGCCGCTACCAGCACCGCAGGATTCATTTTCTTCTCCTGTCCGGGGGGAGTACACATCACCAGTCTCGGCACCTTGGCGACCTTCGCAGGAACCGCATTCATGATCACCGAGCTAGGATAGGACGCCTGACCGCCAGGAATGTAGATTCCTGCTCGATCGACCGGCGTGTAGCGCTTGCCCAAAACAATCTCGTCATCACCAAACTGCACCCAAGACTTGGGTACGCGCTGTCGGTGAAACGCCTCTACCTGTTTGCAAGCCAGCCGGATTGCATTTAATAATTCTTTCGACACCTGCTGGTAAGCAGCATCCAATTCGGCGCCTGTCACCCGTAAATCTTCCACATTTAGAGTCATGCGGTCAAATTCAGCAGTGTAGTGCAGCACAGCCTGATCGCCTCTGCGCCTTACAGCTTGCAGCACCTCCCGCACGGTGGCTTCTTTGTGAACGACAAGTTCGTCATGGGTGCGATCGCAGATCCGTCGCAGTTCAGCTTGTGCCTCAACCCACTGAGTAATGATTCGCAGCATGGAGATTAGGAATGCCGTCTATAACTTCACTAACATTTGCTTGACAATTGGGGATTTTTGTGGGGATCTCCTAGAGAAGTAGGCCACCACCAGTCCACAAGCTTAAACCGCGAGAGCCGCGGCATTTTCCAAGGCTTCAGTGCAGCGTTTAAATCTCTGTCGAGGATTTTGCAACACTGAGGACAAGTCACAACCTTCTCTCTTGAATTGCCCGCCAGAGAACCGGTTGCGGAGGGAGAGGGTGGGAACGCAGAGGGGGAGAGTGTCCGACCCCGATAATATCCGAGAGGGAGAGTGTTCGATCGGGAGAATTTTGGTTCTGCCTTCTACCTTCTACCTTCTGATCCGGCTGTCTTCTACCTTCTACCTTCTACCTTCAGCTTTTTACCTTCTACCTTCGGTAAGTGCTTCTTGCCGAAGCCCAAATAACCCGTATTCTTTGTTATAGCTTAACTTGGATTTTTCAGAGAATTGGATTTTAAGCAAAATAGGTGCTATATTAGTTTTTCCAACACCTGATAATTTTTTTATAAAAAAACGCCAAATTATTGTATACTTGAAAATTGCGCGCAAGAAACCGTGACTTTAACTCGTGACGGTGGAAACACCGCAAAACGCATCTGTAAAACCCGTGTCATACCTTTGGGTATTGTCAGGGGTAAAGAACAGGCAGTTAAATGAGTCAATAAAAAATTATTGCGCGGGCGTCGCCAAAAAGTAGCCACAGACTCAGCTCAATCTAAATTTCAATCTGAGCGAATGGAAAGTGGCTGTCTCACTCCGCCATTAAAAATCAAGCTTTTTGCGGATCGCTCCCGAAAAGGTTGTCCTTCAAAATCCCCGTGTCTTGGGACTGTCTTGAGACTAGGGTGTATCAATGAATACCTACTTCCAGCAACTGAACTATGGCAAATATTAAGTCCGCCGTCAAACGAGTCAAAATCGCCGAACGTAACCGCTTGTACAACAAATCTTACAAGTCAGCGGTCAAAACTTTGATGAAGAAGTATTTCGCGGCCGTAGACAAGTACGCCGCAGCTCCGAGCCCGGAATTAATGCAAGAAGTCCAGCAGCGAATGTCTGAGGCCTACAGCAAAATTGACAAAGCTGTCAAAAAAGGTGTACTCCACCGCAACAACGGCGCTCGCAAAAAGTCCCGCTTGGCAAGAACCCTCAAGCCACACGAAGCATCCTCGGTAGCATCTTAAGGAAGCAGAAAGTTCGGCAACGAAGCAGTGTAAAAGATTGAAGGAATGGAGGTTGAGGGAAGAAGTCAAGCGTGAAGAAGTCAAGCGTGAAGAAGGAAGAAGGAAGAAAGAAGACGGAAGATTTTTCCCGCACACTCTCTGCCACTCCCACTCCCAGACTCTTTCACTCCCCCCTCGCCCTATCCCACCAGGACTCTCCCGTATCACCTCTAATCTGCTTCCCCCATGCAGCTCATCGACACTCACGTTCATATCAACTTTGAAATCTACAAATCTGAGTTAGAAGCCATTCGAGAACGCTGGCGCGAAGCTGGTGTAGTTCGGCTGGTTCATTCTTGTGTAGAGCCAGAAGAGTTTGCCGGCATTCAAGCAATCGCCAACCAGTTTGCAGAAGTGTCGTTTGCGGTTGGACTCCACCCCCTAGATGCCGAGAAGTGGAAAGACGAGACTGCGAGCCAGATTAGGGAATTAGCGAATTCGGACTCTAGGGTAGTGGCGATCGGCGAAACCGGACTGGACTTTTATAAAGCTGACGATCGAGAACACCAGTTTAAAGTGTTTGAGGCACAGCTTGAAATCGCCCAGGAACTTGACAAACCAGTCATTATCCACTGTCGCGACGCCGCCGCCCCAATGGCCGAAATGCTGAGGAACTTTTGGCAAACACGGGGGCCAGTGCGCGGGGTCATGCACTGCTGGGGAGGCACACCCGAAGAAACCCAGTGGTTTTTAGACCTAGGTTTCTACATTAGTTTTAGCGGAACAGTCACCTTTAAAAAAGCCTTGCAAATACAAGAATCAGCTTGTATGGTAAATAGCGATCGCATCCTAGTCGAGACAGATTGCCCTTTTCTCGCCCCCGTACCCCAGCGGGGAAAACGCAACGAACCAGCCTACGTCTACTACGTAGCCGAGCAAGTTGCTAAATTGAGAGGAGTTTCTCTCTTAACTCTGTCCCAGCAGACAACCGAAAATGCCTGTCAGCTATTCGGCTTTTCAGTTTAGTTATAGCAGAACAGAGAAACGAGGAAAACAGGTTGATTTAGGAGCCAGCGATCGGGACAATCCCATTTCTATCCTGCCAGAAAAACCGGATTCATCCTTTATGGGAGATTCTTTTGGCGTTGCCTGTTGCGATCGGATTTGCGTCCTATAATAAAAAGAACCGACCGATCGGGCGTTGGCTTAGTCTCCACGACTGCGATGTCGCCCGGAAACTACCAACACAATGCGAGTACGCTAACCTTCGGGATCGGTCAAAACTTCACGCAATACCTCAAACTTACACACTCAAACTTACACATCAGAAGAAACTTGGAACCTCAGCAATTTGGCAATAGCTGTCAAGTCAATTTTAGGAGTCAAAAGTGTAGGGAATTCACCCCGGGATACTACGAGATCAGAGCTAAAAGCATCTCGATCGAAACTAAAATCCGCACAAAAATACTGCGAGCCACCAGCAATAATAACCGTTGCAGCAGTTGGCAGGCGATCGAAAACATCATATAAATTCTCTCACACAATCAATCAAAAAAACGCAACAAGGTAAAAAAGCCCAGCCTTGGCGCCATGTAAAAAGCTAGAGCCACTGCGGAAAAAGGATACCCATGACCACTAAAGATTACACAGAATTCGCCTTCACCTTGCCCGACCTGATCGAAATCCAGCGGGCAAGTTTCCGCTGGTTCCTAGAAGCCGGACTGATCGAAGAACTCGACAGCTTCTCCCCGATTACAGACTACACGGGCAAGCTGGAACTCCACTTCATGGGCAAAGACTTCAAACTCAAGCGCCCCAAATATGATGTGGACGAAGCCAAGCGCAGGGACAGCACCTACTCGGTGCAAATGTACGTCCCCACCCGCCTGATTAACAAAGAAACAGGGGAAATCAAAGAACAAGAAGTCTTCATCGGCGATTTGCCCTTGATGACCGAGCGCGGCACTTTCATTATCAACGGCGCGGAACGGGTCATCGTCAACCAAATCGTGCGTTCCCCCGGCGTGTACTACAAATCGGAAACCGACAAAAACGGTCGCCGTTCCTACAACGCCAGTCTGATCCCTAACCGTGGCGCGTGGCTCAAGTTCGAGACAGACAAAAACGATTTAGTCTGGGTCAGAATCGACAAAACCCGCAAACTATCGGCTCAGGTGCTGCTCAAAGCCCTCGGACTCACAGACGGCGAAATCTACGACTCCTTGCGGCACCCGGAATACTTCCAAAAGACGATCGAGAAAGAAGGACAATTCGGCGAAGAAGAAGCTTTGATGGAGCTCTACCGCAAACTCCGTCCAGGCGAGCCCCCCACCGTGGCGGGGGGCGAACAGCTCCTCAACTCGCGCTTTTTCGACCCCAAACGCTACGATTTGGGCCGAGTCGGACGCTACAAACTCAACAAAAAATTGCGCTTGACAGTCCCCGATACCACGCGGGTGCTGACATCGCAAGATATCTTGACGGCGATCGACTACTTAATTAACCTCGAATTCGACATCGGCTCCACCGACGACATCGACCACCTAGGCAACCGTCGCGTCCGCAGTGTCGGAGAACTGCTGCAAAACCAAGTGCGCGTCGGACTCAACCGCTTAGAACGGATCATCCGCGAAAGAATGACCGTCTCCGATGCCGACTCCCTCAGCCCCGCTTCTCTGGTCAACCCCAAACCGCTGGTAGCAGCAATCAAGGAATTCTTCGGTTCCTCCCAGCTATCGCAGTTCATGGATCAAACCAACCCTCTGGCAGAACTAACGCACAAACGTCGGCTTTCGGCCTTGGGCCCTGGAGGTCTGACTCGGGAACGCGCCGGGTTTGCAGTGCGGGACATTCACCCGTCCCACTACGGCCGGATTTGCCCGATCGAAACACCAGAAGGCCCCAACGCCGGTCTGATCGGTTCCTTAGCAACCCACGCCCGCGTTAACCCCTACGGCTTCATCGAAACTCCTTTTTATCCAGTAGAAAAAGGACGGGTGCTGCGCGACAAAGCGCCTGTTTACATGACAGCCGATGAAGAAGACGATTTGCGCGTCGCCCCCGGAGACATCAGCCTCGACGAAGACAACAACCTCTTGGGCGAAACCGTAGCCGTCCGCTACCGCCAAGAATTTACTACCACCACGCCGATGCAGGTGGACTACATGGCGATTTCGCCCGTGCAAATCGTCTCCGTCGCGACATCGCTGATTCCGTTCTTGGAACACGACGACGCCAACCGAGCTCTGATGGGATCGAATATGCAGCGGCAAGCTGTGCCGCTACTGAAACCAGAACGGCCCCTAGTTGGTACGGGCTTGGAAGCTCAGGCGGCGCGAGATTCCGGGATGGTTGTGGTTTCCCGGATTAACGGCGAGGTGATATACATCGACGCCACCCGGATTATTGTCAGACCTCTTGCTGAGGATGCCGAATCGAATTCCAGCGAAGAACATTTCCTGATTCGGGAATACGACGAACTCAAAGTCAAACAGCCCTCGGTTTGGAAGCAAAAATATGCTGGCTGCATCGAACACGAACTGCAAAAATATCAGCGCTCTAACCAAGATACTTGTTTAAACCAGCGTCCGCTGATTTATGAGGGCGATCGCGTCGTAGCAGGTCAAGTGCTCGCCGACGGTTCCTCCACCGAAGGAGCAGAACTCGCTCTGGGTCACAACATCCTGGTAGCCTATATGCCTTGGGAAGGCTACAACTACGAAGACGCGATGCTAATTAGCGAGCGTTTGGTGTACGAAGATGTCTACACTTCGATCCACATTGAAAAATACGAAATCGAAGCCCGTCAAACCAAACTCGGCCCCGAAGAAATCACCCGTGAAATTCCTAACGTCGGCGAAGACGCGCTGCGCCAGCTAGACGAACAAGGAATTATCCGCAAAGGAGCCTGGGTAGAAGCCAGCGACATCCTAGTCGGCAAAGTCACCCCCAAAGGCGAATCCGACCAACCGCCGGAAGAAAAACTGCTGAGGGCAATCTTCGGCGAAAAAGCCCGCGACGTGCGCGACAATTCCCTCCGCGTCCCTAACGGCGAAAAAGGCCGCGTGGTGGATGTGCGGGTGTTTACCCGCGAACAGGGCGACGAACTGCCCCCCGGCGCCAACATGGTCGTCCGCGTCTACGTGGCTCAAAAGCGGAAGATTCAAGTCGGCGACAAAATGGCCGGCCGCCACGGAAATAAGGGTATTGTGTCCCGGATTCTGCCGATGGAGGATATGCCTTATTTGCCCGACGGGACTCCCGTTGACATAGTGCTCAATCCCTTGGGCGTACCGTCGCGGATGAACGTGGGTCAGATTTTTGAGTGCTTGCTGGGGTGGGCGGGCGAAAATCTGTCGATGCGGTTCAAGATGGTGCCTTTTGATGAAATGCACGGCGCTGAAAAGTCGCGGGAAACCGTACACGGCAAGCTACAGGAGGCACGCGAAAAAACCGGCAAGCCTTGGGTGTTTAATGAAAAGCACCCCGGCAAGACTATTGTCTACGATGGCCGAACTGGGGAACCGTTCGATCGTCCGATCACAGTCGGCATCGCCTATATGCTGAAGCTGGTTCACTTGGTAGACGATAAGATCCACGCCCGTAGCACAGGCCCTTACTCGCTGGTAACGCAGCAGCCTTTGGGCGGCAAAGCACAGCAGGGGGGTCAGCGGTTCGGAGAAATGGAAGTCTGGGCTCTGGAAGCGTTCGGCGCCGCTTATACTTTGCAAGAGTTGCTGACTGTGAAGTCGGACGATATGCAGGGGCGGAATGAAGCGCTGAATGCGATCGTCAAAGGCAAAGCTATTCCGCGCCCCGGTACGCCGGAATCTTTCAAGGTGCTGATGCGGGAGTTGCAGTCTTTGTGCTTGGATATTGCCGTGCACAAGGTGAATACGTCCGACGAGGGCAGCGAGCACGTTGAGGTGGATTTGATGGCAGATGCTGGGGGCAAGCGATCGCCCTCCCGGCCTACTTACGAATCGCTTTCTCGTGACGAACTTGACGAGGATTAGGCATTAAAGATTTTAGATTAAAGATTAAAGATTTTTTGACAGCCTTCAATTCTTTAATCTTTAATCGACAATCTCAAATTAAAATGCCTCAGCAGTGTTCGTACCACTGCTGAGGCGAATCAACGCTCTAAACAGGAGAGACGCTGAACATGAATATTGTAACAGTTGTCCCAGGAATTCAAGGAGAAGTTGACCGGGCGACGGGCTGTATTAATTGGCAAGGGAGCAAGTTTGGCAACGGTTACGGGCGCAAGTGGATCGATGGCAAAACAGTATTAGTCCACCGTTTAGTCCTCGAGTCGAAAATAGCAGGGTTCCTCGGTTCCGGTTATTTTGGTTGCCATACCTGCGACAATCGAAGCTGCATCAACCCGGCACATCTGGTAGTAGGTACTGCTGCTGAGAATACCGGGCAGATGATTGGGCGCGATCGCAAAACTCCCAGACGCAAAAGTATTCCCGGTATTGGCATATTGTCGATCGCACAACTACGGGAAATTCAGACTAAATATTTATCTGGAACCATCAAGAACCACCTAGCAAAAGAGTATGGAGTACAACATGAAACTATTACTAAGATACTTCAGACAAATATTCCCGATAACTTCACTACAGTTTCACCCAATTTTTTAGGAGAAATTCAAGACAGCGGCTGCATCATTTTCTCAGGTGGAAAGGATGGTCAAGGTTATGGCAGATACTGGAAAAATGGGAAATTAAAATCAGTTACCCGTGCTGTTTTAGCCGAGAAATTAGGATATGAACTTCCGACTTCGATGGATGCTTGTCATACCTGCGACAATCCCAGTTGCATCAATCCAGAACACCTTTGGGCAGGTACTCGCACTCAAAATTTGTTAGATGCTTCTAAGAAAGGACGCACTCAAGGAAAAAGTCATCCTCTTTCCAATGCCAAATTAGATTGGGAAAAGGTGCGAGAAATTCGACAAAAGCTAGCAGCAGGAGAGAGGATGAAGGATGTAGCACAGGAATACAGTGTCGGCCGCAAAACCATACACGATATTAAATATCACGTCACTTGGAAGGAAGCAGGCGAAGAGGTTCCAGTTCCTCGCATGGGTGGATATCTCGATCGAAAATTGACTTTCGAGCAAGCTCTTGAGGTACGAAAAAGGATTAGAGATAGAGAATCAATCTCTCAAATAGCTGATGACTTAAAAGTATCCTCAAGTGTTATCTATGATATTAAAAATAATATCACTTATAAAGGAGTATAAGAGTGATTTAAACCTAAAAAAAGCACAGAAAAAAGATAAACCACCCCAAATAATCTACTGTAAATTATCAATTGGAGTCAAGAATGGCTAAAATAGAACAACGCTTTGATTACGTCAAGATCGGGTTAGCTTCACCCGAAAGAATTCGACAGTGGGGAGAGAGGACTTTACCCAACGGTCAGATAACTGGAGAGGTGACAAAACCAGAAACAATTAATTATCGCACGTTAAAACCTGAAATGGATGGCTTGTTTTGCGAGCGCATTTTTGGGCCTGCAAAAGATTGGGAATGTCATTGTGGGAAGTACAAACGAGTTCGCCATAGAGGCATTGTTTGCGAAAGATGCGGTGTAGAAGTCACTGAATCTCGCGTCCGCCGTCACCGGATGGGATTTATCAAATTAGCGGCTCCCGTAGCTCACGTTTGGTATCTCAAAGGCATCCCGAGTTACATGGCAATTCTGTTAGATATGCCGCTGCGAGATGTCGAACAAATCGTGTATTTCAATGCCTACGTTGTCCTCAATGCAGGTAATGCAGAAAAGCTGCAATACAAGCAATTGCTCACCGAAGATGCTTGGCTGGAAATAGAAGACGAACTTTACAGCGAAGATTCCACGCTGACGGGCGTAGAAGTAGGCATAGGTGCTGAAGCTTTGCAAGTTTTGCTGCAAAATATTCCGCTAGAAAGTGAAGCGGAAAAGTTGCGGGAAGATATTGCTAATGCTAAGGGTCAAAAACGGGCAAAGTTAATTAAACGCTTGCGGGTTATTGACAACTTCATCGCTACGGGTTCTCAACCCGATTGGATGGTTCTCAACGTGATTCCCGTGATTCCCCCCGACTTGCGGCCAATGGTGCAGTTAGACGGCGGCCGTTTTGCAACCAGTGACCTCAACGACCTCTATCGGAGAGTCATCAACCGCAATAACCGCTTAGCTAGACTGCAAGAAATTCTGGCGCCGGAGATTATCATCCGTAACGAAAAGCGGATGCTGCAAGAAGCAGTGGATGCGCTGATTGACAACGGTCGCCGGGGCCGGACAGTGGTGGGGGCAAATAATCGGCCGCTGAAGTCGCTGTCGGACATCATTGAAGGGAAACAAGGTCGCTTCCGGCAAAACTTGCTGGGTAAACGGGTTGACTACTCCGGGCGTTCCGTGATTGTGGTGGGGCCGAAGCTGAAGATTCATCAGTGCGGATTGCCGAGGGAAATGGCGATCGAACTTTTCCAGCCCTTCGTCATCCACCGCCTAATCCGCCAAGGATTAGTCAACAACATCAAAGCAGCCAAAAAACTGATTCAGCGCAACGATCCTAGTGTTTGGGACGTGCTTCAGGAAGTGATTGAAGGACACCCAGTAATGCTAAACCGGGCCCCCACCCTGCACCGTTTGGGGATTCAAGCCTTTGAGCCGATTTTGGTAGACGGGAGAGCAATTCAGCTTCACCCGCTGGTTTGTCCGGCCTTTAACGCCGACTTTGACGGCGACCAAATGGCCGTACACGTGCCATTGTCTCTGGAATCTCAGGCCGAAGCGCGGTTGCTCATGCTGGCTTCTAACAACATTATGTCGCCGGCTACTGGGAGACCGATCGTTACTCCTTCTCAAGATATGGTGCTCGGTTGCTATTACTTGACAGCCGAAAATCCTGACGCTCAAAAAGGAGCCGGTCACTATTTCTCCAACCTCACCGACGCAGTTGTAGCTTACGAGCAAGGAGTTGTTGACTTGCACTCTTATGTGTGGGTGAGGTTTCAAGGCGCTATCGAAAACACAGAACCGGAAGGAGAACCGCTGAAAGTAGAACGATCGACTGACGGCATAGTGACGAAGGAATATAAGTTCCGCCGGGTTCGGGAAGATGGGGAGGGTAAGGTGATTAATCAGTTTATTCGCACTACTCCGGGCAGGATTATTTATCACCAAACTATTGAGTCGGTGATAAATAATTAGGAAGTAATGGGTAAGGGGTGGTGGGTAATGACTGATAAGTAATCGCTAATAAATAATGGTGATTGAAGTTAGAAAAGTTACCCATTACTACTTACTAATTACTAATAAATACGGTTGGGTTAAGAAGGGGTGGGTGAAATGTTGGGTGGGTGAAATGTTGGGGTTAGTTCCACGGGCCCAACCTACTTACTACTACTT
This sequence comes from Microcoleus sp. B13-B6, assembly GCF_036705405.1. Lineage (NCBI taxonomy): Bacteria > Bacillati > Cyanobacteriota > Cyanophyceae > Oscillatoriales > Microcoleaceae > Microcoleus > Microcoleus sp. B13-B6. The sequence continues at coordinate 30,106 of NZ_JAUBUJ010000024.1, read as the reverse complement.
ACTACTGCCCTCTGCCTCGCAGCAAGAGAGCCTCCTGCGTCAATACTCCAATTACCAATTACTACTACTACTCAGAAAAATGACAGAAAATAAGGAAATTGTTTTTCGCAATCGAGTTGTTGACAAAGGTCAGCTCAAAAAATTAATTTCTTGGTCTTTTATGCACTACGGAACGGCCCGTACAGCGCAAATGGCCGATAAACTCAAAGACCTGGGTTTCCGGTTTGCGACACGAGCGGGAGTTTCGATTAGCGTAGACGACCTACAAGTGCCCCCATCAAAACGATCGCTCCTAGATGCAGCCGAAGAAGAAATCCGCATCACCGAACAAAAATACACCAGAGGCGAAATCACCGAAGTCGAACGCTTCCAAAAAGTAATCGACACCTGGAACAGCACCTCAGAAGACCTCAAAGACGAAGTAGTCAAAAACTTCCGAGCCACAGACCCCCTGAACTCCGTCTACATGATGGCCTTCTCCGGAGCACGGGGAAACATCTCCCAAGTCCGACAGCTAGTCGGAATGCGCGGATTGATGGCAGACCCCCAAGGAGAAATCATCGACCTACCAATCAAAACCAACTTCCGCGAAGGACTCACCGTCACCGAATACATCATCTCCTCCTACGGAGCACGCAAAGGCTTAGTCGATACAGCACTGCGGACAGCAGACTCAGGCTACCTCACTCGCCGCTTAGTCGATGTATCCCAAGACGTAATCGTCCGGGAAGTAGACTGCGGCACCCAGCGCGGAATTCGAGTCCGACCCATGACCGATGGAGCAACAGTGCTCATACCCCTCAAAGACAGATTGCTAGGGCGCGTCTTAGCCAGAGATGTCCAGCACCCCAAAACAAAAGAAATTGTCACCTATGGCAGCGAGAAAGCAGTCCGAAATCAGCCAATCACCGATGAATTAGCAGGAGAAATTGGTAACTCTGGAGTAGGCGAAGTGTACCTACGATCGCCCCTGACCTGCGAATCAACCCGATCCGTATGTCAACACTGCTACGGCTGGAGTCTCGCCCACCTGAAAATGGTAGACATGGGAGAAGCCATCGGGATTATTGCCGCCCAATCCATCGGCGAACCCGGAACCCAACTCACCATGCGTACCTTCCACACCGGCGGCGTATTCACCGGAGAAGTCGCCAAACAAGAACGCGCCCCCTTCCCTGGCGTAGTCAAATTCAAAAACCTGCGTACCCGCTCCTTCCGCACCAGACACGGCGAAGAAGCACTCGTCGCCGAAAACAACGGCAAACTTGTATTTGAAGGCGACGGATTTGAAGAAGGGAAAACCAGCGCCAAAAATCAAAAACTCAAAATCGAACTAGCCATCGTCCAAGGCTCCACCCTCATGGTCAAAGACGGACAGCGCGCCATACCCGGTCAAGTATTAGCAGAAGTGCCCATCGTCGGACGCGCAGCCCGCAAAACAACCGAAAAAGTCACCACAGACGTAGCCTCCGACCTAGCCGGAGAAGCCAAATTTGCCGACCTAGTACCAGAAGAAAAAACCGATCGCCAAGGCAACACCACCCGCACCGCCAGCAAAGGCGGACTCATTTGGATACTCTCAGGAGAAGTCTACAACCTGCCCCCCGGCGCCGAACCAGCAGTGAAAAACGGCGATCGCATCCCCGCCGAAAGCGTCATAGCCGAAACCAAACTCATCTCCGAACACGGCGGCGTAGTCCGCATCGCCGACCCCAGAGAAATCGAAATAATCACCGCCCAAGTCCTCCTCGACCAAGCAGTCGTCCGCGCCGAAAGCGCAGGCGGCCGCGACCACTACACCATCGAAACATCTTCCAAACAGCGGTTTTCCCTCAAAACAGCCCCAGGAAGCAAAGTCATCAACGGAGAAGTCGTCGCCGAACTGCTCGACGACAGCTACCGCACCGCCACAGGAGGCATCGTCAAATATGGCGGAGTCGAAGTCCACAAGCGCGGCAAAGCCAAACTTGGCTACGAAGTCGTCAAAGGCGGCACCCTGCTCTGGATACCAGAAGAGTGCCACGAAGTCAACAAAGACATCTCCCTCCTCCTAGTCGAAGACGGCCAATACGTCGAAGCCGGCACAGAAGTCGTCAAAGACATCTTCTGCCAAACCAGCGGAGCAGTAGAAATCACCCAGAAAAACGACATCCTCCGGGAAATAGTCATCAAACCAGGCACCCTCCATGTAGTAGACCGCCCCCCCCTAACATTAGGCGAAGGTCAAATCGTCAACGCCGGTCAAGAAATTTTCCCAGGCTTGATTGCCGAAGAATTGGGCTATGCCGAATATATCGAAACCCCCGAAGGCCCCGCCTTATTGCTGCGGCCCGTCGTCGAATTTCCCGTACCCGACAAGCCACCCGTACCCTCACAGACCGCCCTCAACGAGTCCATCTCCTTGAAAGCAGTGCAGCGACTTCCTTACAAAGATGGAGAGCGCGTCAAATCAGTCGAAGGATTGGAACTACTGCGGACTCAGCTTATCTTGGAAATTGGCTCCGGAGCTCCGCAACTGGCCGCAGATATCGAGCTATTGCCAGACGAAGAAGATGCTACAGCTTTTGGCGCCGATGGTTCTGGGCCAGCTTGGGGTTCGGCTGAAGATGGGTCGCAGGAGTTGGCAGTGGCTGTGGATGATGGGAGCGATCGAACCTCCAAGACTTTCCGCTTGCAGCTAGTAATTTTGGAATCCCTCGTAATTCGGCGGGATGTCTCTGCTGACCCGACTCAAGGCAGCACTCACACGCGGCTGTTGGTCGAAGATGGACAGTCGATCGCCCCCGGTGCCGTAGTCGCCCGCACCGAAATTCTCTGCAAAGAAGCCGGTATCGTTCGGGGCATCCGTGAAGGCCACGGCGAACCAGTGCGCCGACTCTTGGTGATGCGAGATGCCGACTCTATTTCCATTTCTGTAGCCGGCACCCCCGATGTCAGTCCGGGTCAACTGCTCGTCGCTGGTACCGAAATAGCTCCCGGAGTTGTTCTCGAAGAATCCGGCCAAGTTGTGAAAGTTGTACCCGCATCCGAGACAGAACCCGCCAAACTTGTGCTCAGGGTAGCCCGCCCTTACCGGGTTTCCGCCGGTGCAGTCCTGCACGTAGACGACGGCGACCTAGTGCAGCGGGGCGACAACCTAGTGATTCTCGTGTTTGAGCGCGCAAAGACTGGGGATATCATTCAGGGTTTGCCCCGCATTGAGGAACTTCTGGAAGGACGGAAGCCCAAGGAAGCCTGTATTTTAGCCAAGCGGCCCGGCACAGCTCGTGTAGTTACAGATGACGATGTTGTGGAACTGGCGGTGATTGAGGATGACGGCCGGATTGAGGAGTATCCTTTGTTGCCCGGTCAAAACCCGATCGTTTCTGACGGACAGCGCGTAGGCGTCGCCGAAGCCTTGACCGATGGGCCTGCTAACCCTCACGAGATTCTGGAGGTGTTCTTCCACGTGCTCAAGGAGCGGCAGTCTACTTTTGAGGCGGCTTTGGAGAGTTTCCAACAGGTGCAGACCTTTTTGGTGAACGAAGTGCAGTCGGTTTATCAGTCTCAGGGCGTCGATATTTCCGACAAGCACATCGAGGTAATCGTCCGGCAGATGACCAACAAAGTCAGGATGGAGGATGGCGGCGATACTACTATGCTGCCGGGCGAGTTGGTAGAGTTGCGGCAGGTAGAGCAGGTGAATGAGGCGATGTCAATTACTGGTGGGGCGCCGGCGGATTATACTCCCGTGTTGCTGGGGATTACTAAGGCTTCGCTGAATACTGATAGCTTTATTTCCGCTGCTTCGTTCCAGGAGACTACGCGGGTGTTGACTGAGGCTGCGATCGAAGGTAAGTCTGACTGGCTGCGAGGCCTCAAGGAAAATGTGATTATTGGCCGCCTGATTCCTGCCGGTACTGGGTTCAATGCCTATGAGGATGCTGGGGTTCAGGATGCGGGTTTTGATGGTGCCGTATTTGATGACGACATCCACGATTTACAGGAGGATGTTGTACTTGACGATCGCACTGCCCGTCGTGCTTATACGATCGAAAGCGGCTATGAAATTGGCCGCGGGGCCGATCTTGAGCCCGATGAGGATTTTGAGGAAGTTGAGGTTGATGATGACGATTTTGTCGCTGAGACTGAAGACGATGCCTTGGGGCCTGACGCTGACGATGAAGATGATATTGGTTTTGATTTTGATGAGGACGAAGACTAATCATAGTTTTGAGGTTGCATGAAGCGAGTGAATGGTGTTGCGATCGCTGAGGATAATTTCGTTCCTCGTCGCAACGCACACTCCTATTTCACTCGTCATAAAAATCTCAAATTTGTCCTCAGAAATTACAAGTCCGAACTCATAGCTTTGTGCGATCGGACATCGAAAGGAAGAAGGAAGAAGGAAGATTCAGAGTTCAAGAAAACTTTGTAAATAAGAGAGTTTTAATTGTTTGTTGGTTCAAACAAACAATTCTTTCTTCCTTCTTCCTTTTTCCTTCTTCCTTCTGCATATATGGTTCACTCAATCAGGCAGCAAAGCCTTGATTTGATTAACAAACTCTTGATGGTCTACCACAGGTTTAGAGATGTAACCGTCGGCACCGCTTTGATCCAGAAATGTTTCTTTATCACCGGCCATCGCGTGAGCAGTCACCAAAATAATCGGCAGCGAGGCCGTTTGCGGGTCAGCTTTGAGCAGTTGAGTAATCTTAATGCCGTCAACAGATTTGCCCTGGTACACGCTGCGCGAAAGAGACACATCCATTAAAATCAAATCAGCTTCGCCGTTGGCAGCAATCTGCATCACCTCTTCAACATTTTCCGTGTGCTTTACGGCTAAGCCCCCCCGCTTAGTCAGAATTTTGGAAAAAACCCGAGCATTAACCAAATCGTCCTCTACAATCAGAACGGTTTTCATAAATAAATATGGGAAGTATAGAAACTTTGTGACTTTAGTCCAAAGAGGAACACGGCACAGGGACTACATCCCCGTCAAAAATGCAGAGTTTTTAGCGCCATCAGCCGGGAACCCTGCAAAACCCGTATGTATATCCTTGAGCCACTAGCTGTGAGAGGGTTTACAGATGCTTAGAAGCATCCAGTACCATCATTTAGACTACTACACACAGACAGTTTAGTTCTTTTTTATAACTAGACCTGGAACTGGTGAGAGTCTCCTGATTCTCAGGTAGCAGGTTTCTAGTACAATCCAGGACGGATGGACGACGCCTCGAAACCGGGTTTTTGATCGTTTCGGCGGGCTATAACGAACTCTTGCTATGAAAAAACCCGGTTTCTGACTACCCGTGCGTCCTGGACTATAGTATCCTCTCTTTCGGTCAAGCCTTCGGCTTCTACCATTTTAGATTTTAGATTTTAGATTTTAGATTTTAGATTTTAGATTTTAGATTTTAGATGGGAACTGATTGACTGGATATCCGTTTGGAACACGGGCCTACAGTTGCACTATTTTTTGAACTGGTATTAGATTCGGGAATGTGTGATAATTATTTTCCTTCTTCCTCATTAGAATCAAGCCATGTTTATTCACATACTCCCGTCGCCACAGCATTCGGAGTAGCGAATCGAGCGGGGATTGTTGGAGATTCCTAATACTCAGTTTTAACCCCTCAAAACGGCTGAAAATATCGACGCTTGCGTTCATCAAGGGGATGTCAGACTAGGAGATATCGCCAGGAGAGCTTTTGACTGATGAATTCATCAATATCGGCATTTTTGACACTCTCAGCGAGTCAGGGCCACGCTCTATGGTTGAATAAGCCCAAAACTTGGACTTCCCTCATCAGAAAAAATGGGTAGAAACCCCGTGCTAGAAGCACGGCTTTATATTTTTGATTTACTACCGCCTTGGGATTGGTTAACGGGAGTGTACTTTTGTATTGCACTTTCAACGGGACAATTACCGCTTCCAATCTTCCAATCCTGTACGCATAGTATTTTGCACTGGTTGTGCCTCCCATGAATGGGGTAATGTTAGCTTCGACAATGTTTCGAGAGCTTGTTAGACCTGCAACACTGTTGAGCGTGACCTTAGAACTGTTTAATTGCTTCGGACAGAGCAGGGGACTAGCTACACATCCACAGGGTGTCGTGACTCTCAAAACGTAGGCAATTAAGCCTTAGTCTGGTCAGTACGGCTTGCCAGATTTCTCTTGCAAGCCCCGTGTCTTTAGACCGGGGTTACTGACAGTCCAGTCGCCTCTACACGATCAGAACAAGTACCAGTACCAGAGGTATTCCAATTCCGCTTACTTTTCTTTTTTAATACTTTCGGAGTCCATCACGCTTGCCAAAATACGGTAAGCTCGATCGTCTACCATTGCTGCTTGATCCAAGCTACGACTATACCGAGACGAGATCAATCTGGGGTTTCTCCTGAATATAATATTTCTTCGTGTAGATGGTTATTCCTAATTGCAATTAAATTCTATCATGGATTGACGGGGACTCAAGTCCCTCGTGATGCTTTCCTAGGAAGAGCTACAGCCTCACTACGTTCTGAGTTTCTGGCATTCCGTGTTCTCCTGTGAATCAACCTTCTCACGGCAGAAGGTAAATAGACAGGTAGACACAAATGAAGGCAACATAGAGGTTAGGGTAAGAGTGGAGAGTAAGAGGCCAGTGTGGCCCGTCTTCGGGACTCTGATTCTGCTTTCACAAGTTAAGTTTATTTTTATTCTTCAACTGGGCGGTTGGGTCGAACTTTCGGTTCGCCTGCTGCAAAGGCTTTTAAATCGAGACAGGGAACCTCGGCATTATTGACAGAGGCTGTTTTCACTCAGGAATTAACGGACACAAGGACTCATGGCTAAACAACTCAACCTACTTTCCGGGCAAGTAATTTCTACGCCTCTGCACGCCGAGATGCAGCAATCGTACCTCGAATATGCCATGAGTGTGATCGTCGGGCGAGCTTTGCCTGATGTCCGCGACGGTTTAAAACCAGTTCACCGTCGAATTTTATATGCGATGCACGAACTCGGTCTGACGCCAGACCGACCTTACCGTAAGTGCGCCAGGGTAGTTGGAGATGTTTTGGGAAAATATCACCCCCACGGCGACCAATCGGTTTACGACGCTCTGGTACGCATGGTTCAGGAGTTTTCGAGCCGCTATCCTTTACTGGCGGGTCACGGCAATTTCGGTTCGGTGGACAATGATCCGGCGGCTGCTATGCGCTATACGGAAACGAGGCTAGCACCGATCGCCCACGAAGCTATGCTAACCCAAGTCGGCGATGCAACTGTTGATTTTACTGCTAACTTTGACAGTTCCCAGCAGGAACCGACGGCGCTGCCTGCTCAGTTGCCGTTTCTGTTACTCAACGGCTGTACGGGCATTGCTGTGGGGATGGCAACTAATATCCCGCCGCACAATTTGGGGGAGGTGGTAGACGGTTTAATTGCTTTGATTGAAAACCCGGAACTATCCGACGAGAAGTTGATAGAACTGATTCCAGGTCCTGATTTTCCAACCGGAGGGGAAATCGTCGCTACAGAGGGCATTGTTGACGCCTACACTAAGGGTCGAGGCAGCATTGCGGTCAGGGGTGTGGCCGGGGTGGAAGAAGTGCCAGGTAATCGCAAGGTGCGTACTAAAACGGCGATCGTGGTGACGGAGTTTCCGTTTCAGGTAAATAAGGCGGCTTGGATTGAAAAGGTGGCGGAGTTGGTCAATGCTGGCCGCCTCGACGGTATTTCTGATTTGCGTGACGAGAGCGATCGCGAAGGCATTCGAGTGGTGATTGAACTCAAGCGGGAATTTACCCCTGAAGCGGTTCTGGCTCGTCTTTACCAACAAACTGACCTGCAAACAAATTTTGGCGCGATTTTGCTGGCAATTGTCAACGGTCAACCGCGACAGTTGACGCTGAGACAATTGTTGCAAGAATTTCTCGATTTCCGGGAAGTGACTCTTACCCGCCGCTACAATTACGAGTTGCAAGCTGCAGAACGCCGCTGTCATATTGTCCAAGGCTTAATGTTGGCTTTGACAAATCTCGATACCGCGATCGACATTCTCAGAAATTCTCCTGACGGCTCTACTGCTAAGCAAACTTTCCAAGTTCGCCTCAATTTGAGCGAAAGTCAAGCTGATGCGATTTTGGCGATGCCTATGCGTAGGCTGACTGGTTTGGAAAGGCAAAATTTGCAGTCTGAGTTTGATGAGTTGATGGCTAATATTCAAGAATTGCAGCGGTTGTTGAGCGACAGACGCGAACTTTTGAAGGCTTTAAAGAAGGAATTTCGATCGCTCAAACGCAAGTACGCTGACCCCCGCCGCACTAAATTCGCCAATGGAACTGCACGCGCAGCAAACGCCGAATCACAATTTGCGGGCAAGAAAAATTCTGGGGTGAAGCAGTTGTCGCCGGCAACGATTCAGCCTAACTTATTGCCCGTTCTAGAGGCAGAGGAAACTATTGTTGAATTTTCGCACAAGCAGTACGTGCGACGCTTGCCGCCTGGGGAAAAACCACGCTCGAAAAGTCGCGAAAAATCGGTTTCAGCTTTAGAAAAAAATGAAGATTTTATTGTGACGGCAGATCTGACGAAAACCGATCGCACTTTGGTCGTCTTAACTCCTAACGGCAAAGCTTACCCGCTGAAAGTGGCCGATATTCCTAGTAGTAGCGCCAAAGACCGGGGAACGCCGATCGTTAGTTTGTTGTCGCCGAGTGCTACTAAAGAAAGTGCCGGTCGCGCTTTGTCGGAAATCACAGTTGCACACTTTATTTTGCCGGAAAATTCGGAAGCGGCAGATTTAGTAACTCTGACTCAGCAAGGGAAAATTAAGCGCTTGCCGATGCAGGAATTTGCTGATTTGACTAATCGCGGCGTTACTGTTGTTAAACTCAAGGAGGACGATCGGCTGCGCTGTGCGAGTCTGGGTAAAGTCGGCGAGCAAGTGGCGATCGCAACTTCAGGAGGCCGAGTCCTTCGGTTTGAGATCGATGATGAACAACTGCCGCCAATGGGCCGCGCGGCCCAGGGATCTCAAGTAACCAGGTTGCGGAAGCAGGAAGAGTTGGTGGGTTGCATCACTCTCGACGCGAACGACAGTCTGGTACTATTTTCCGAGTTGGGTTGGGCAAAACGAATGCCTGCAGGTTCTGTCAGACTTACTAACAGGGGCGAAATTGGCACTCAAGCTTTTCGTTTCTCAGAGCCTAAAGATGCTTTAGTTGGCTTGCTGCAGGCTGTTCCGGGTACGGATGTCAAACTTTTTACTAATTCTGGCCGCCTGCTGCGATCGACTATTGATGCTATAGCTTTTTGGGGGAAAGATGCTGCGGGCGATCGAGTTTTTGACCTCAATCCAGGTGAAAAAATTATCAAAGTTATCAGCAGTCAATAGTCATTAGTCATTGGTCATTATTCGCTGTGCCTCGATTGAGACTTGGCCTTGTTGCCTTCGAGCGTCTACGTCCAATTCTATTCCCCATTCAGCCTTGTTCCCAGGCTCTGCCTGGGAATACATACCCGGAGGCTCTGCCTCCAATTCCCCAATCTAAAATCTAAAATCTAAAATCTAAAATTGTTTAATGGCGCAAGTTGTATTAGAAAATATCTACAAAAGTTTTCCGCTCCGCCAAGGAGAACAGGAAAAAGAAGCAAACACCGTCGCAGAAAGTGTCTCGCCTATAGCCGATCGCCCTTCGTCTAACAGCGTTTTGCGGCGCATTAACCTAACGGTCGAAGACGGGGAATTCATGGTGCTGGTGGGGCCTTCTGGCTGCGGAAAAAGCACTTTGCTGCGATCGATCGCCGGTTTGGAAGTTTTGACTGCCGGCAATATTTGGGTTGGCGATCGGCTCCTTAACGATTTGCCTCCTAAAGACCGAGATATCGCTATGGTATTTCAAAATTATGCTCTCTATCCTCACTTAACAGTTTACGATAATCTCGCCTTTGGATTGCGCCGCTCGGAAAGGGAGAAGGAAGAAGGAAGTTCGGCAACGGATTCTGTAACGGATGTAACGGATGTAACTGATAGAAGGAAAAAGGAACAAGGAACAAGGGAAAAGGGAGCAGCTAGAAGGAAGCAGCTAGAAGGGAGCAGAGAGAAGGGAGAAGAGACAGAAAAAGAAAAAGGAAGCAGGGAGAAGGCAGAAAAAATCAGGAATCAGGTAAAAGAGCTTATTAATTATTTAGCTTCTAATACTTTAAACAACGAGCGAATATATGCTTTATGGGAGGATTTTTTGGTAGGAGCGACTCGCAAGTTGCCTCCGGGTTTGCGCTACTTGTCGGAACGGGAAAAGGCTGTAGGAAAAAGAGTGCGGGAGGTAGCTGAATTATTGCAAATAGAATCTCTTTTAAATCGCTTGCCGAAACAACTTTCGGGAGGGCAAAAGCAGCGGGTAGCTTTGGGTAGGGCGATGGCTAGAAATCCTGAAGTTTTTTTGATGGACGAACCGTTATCGAATCTGGATGCGAAATTGAGGGCCCAAACGAGATCGCAAATTGTGCAGTTGCAGCGACAGTTGGGAACTACAACTATTTATGTAACTCACGACCAAACTGAGGCGATGACTATGGGCGATCGGATTGCTATTATGAAGGTCGGCCAGATTCAGCAAGTAGCTCAACCTCTAGAGCTTTACAATAAGCCGGCTAATCTGTTTGTTGCTGAGTTTATTGGTTCTCCGCCGATGAATTTCTTGTTGGTGGAATTTAGTGCCCCCTTGTTGATTTCTCACCCGCAATTTCGCTTTACTTTACCCGATATTTGGGCAAAAAGTCTACAACAATATGACGGGCGAGGGCTAATTTTGGGCATTCGGCCGGAACATCTGAGCATTAACCCTCCGGCTACCAAAAATATTTCGGTACAAGTGGAAATTGTAGAGGCTTTGGGACACGAAACTTATTTGGGAGTTTGTTTGACGGATGCTCCGGCCGTGCGGATGCAAGTGCGGGTTCCTCCGGAGCGATCGATCCGAGTTGGCGAGGAGCTTTGGTTGGCCATCGCCCATGACAAGATTCACTTGTTCGACCCTGATACCGAGTTGGCTATTTTTCCTCGTTAGGCAAAATCATCAAGGTCGATCGACCGTTGTGACCGATATCACTAATCACAAGCTTGCATTTTTTTCAAGGAATGTTATATTTATTTACATAAGCCTTACACAAGTTAACGAAAGGAGTTCGCACTATGCAAGAACAAAAACGCAACGCTTGGAACTGGGGCTTCAGCGAAGGAGCCGAAAATTGGAACGGTCGTTTCGCTATGATTGGCTTTTCTGCCGCTGTCATCATCGAATTGGTTTCCGGTCAAGGTCTGCTTCACTTTTGGGGCGTGATGTAATTTTCTAGTTAAGATTTTTGTGCCAATGCAAAGCTTGGGAGTTCCGTTACGGACTCCCAAAATTTTGACAGCGCGATTTGGGCCACAAATAGCCAATTGCTCCCTGCAGTTAGCAGCACAAAATTTAACAGCTATAGCTCAAACCGGGTCGGGGGGTTCCCCCCCCAAAAGAGTGATAATCACTCTTTCGGGTGATGCTAGCAAATTACTCTAGCGGATATATTCTTTTAAGATGCTGTTCCGGTTGGGATGGCGCAACTTCCGCAGGGCTTTAGCCTCGATTTGGCGAATCCGCTCGCGGGTGACGTTAAAGATTTGACCAATTTCCTCCAAGGTCTTCATCCGTCCGTCATCTAAGCCGTAACGCAGTCGCAGTACATCCCGTTCGCGGGGGCTGAGAGTATCCAAAACGCTTTCCAAATCTTCCCTGAGCAAGTTTTTCGAGACTTGATCTTCTGGCGTTTCCCCGTCAGATTCAATAAAGTCTCCCAGACGCGAGTCTTCCTCTTTGCCGATCGGAGTTTCTAGAGAGATGGGCAACTGTGCGGACTTAGCAATGAACCGCAACTTCTCGATCGTCATCTCCATCTTAGTGGCGATTTCTTCTTCCGTAGGCTTGCGGCCCATTTCCTGAGACAGGAGTTTGGTAGTTTTCTTGATCCGCGAAATGGTTTCGTAAAGGTGAACCGGCAGGCGGATAGTGCGGGATTGGTCGGCAATTGCTCGGGTGATGGCCTGACGTATCCACCAAGTTGCGTAGGTAGAAAACTTGTAGCCTTTTTCATGATCGAATTTTTCAGCGGCCCGGATCAGACCCAAAGAGCCTTCCTGAATCAAATCTTGGAAAGACAAACCGCGATTCATGTATTTTTTGGCGATCGACACCACCAAACGCAGGTTTGATTGCACCATTTTCTCCTTGGCCCGACGGCCGACGTGGAGTCGGTGACGGAATGCAGGAAGTGCCATATCTACAGCATTAGCCCATTCGCTGTCTTTGGGTTCGCGGTTATACTCTTCGAGCAGTTGTTCTCGAACTCGCTCTAATTCCAGCAAATCTGCAATCTTGCGCGCTAGTTCAATCTCTTCGTCAGCTCGCAGCAATCGAATCCGACCGATTTCTTGCAGGTAAAGACGAATAGAGTCTTCAGTATAATGCTTTTTCTTTGCCTGTGCCCGACGGCGGGCTTTGGCGCCTTTGCCAGATTTAGGGTCTTCCTCAGATTGAGAGTCTAAGAATTCTTCTCGATCGTCTTCTTCGTCGATAAAGAGTTCCAACTCGCTCTCAGGTAGAACGCTTTCGGCGCCCCGAAGCAACTCGAGTGTTTCCATTTCCGGTGTAATTGTGGTTGCGAGTACGGTGTTAGCCTGGATCATGCCGTCTTCCTCATGCTCCTGAATTAAAGAATAAATAACAGTGGAATAGTGTCTGTTTGTAGTTTAGACAAGTTAGCCAGTATTGACATTCCCGCAGGAAAAAATAGTGGGATTTTCGGTCGGCTACCTGAATCTGTTACCGAAACTGCACCTGTTTTATGAGTCACAGTTCGAGTTCTGGTCTGAAGCAGCCAGGGCATTCAATCGATCGCAGATTTTAACATCGCGACCTTGAATTGAGCTTGAGGCTTTTTCTTTCGGAGCGAGTTATCACATCATCTGCGATACCTGGCGTCCAGAAGCAAACCATGAAGTGCGATCGATCGCACTTCCAAAAATACTGGCTTTTTTACTCGGTACTTCGAGCTTTTACCCGTACAAGTTTTCGGCACGGAACCCTCTAACTTTTGTATTCGAGGTGTCGAACTTTTGATGCGCCTTGCTTTCACTCTGGTTGTCAGACATGACAGTTGCACGGCAAATTTTCGCCACCTTGGATGCTGGTCTGCTGCCTCAAATGCAACAGCAGAGGGTTGAAGCACCAAACGGGGAGAATCGGATCTTGCCAAGACCTTTCCGATTGTAGCCTTTCTCACAAAAAATGGAAGTTGTTTTCCATTGTTGGTCAAGAACTAGGAAAACTCTGTCAGCTTAGCTTGACAATACTAACTCATGTCCGGCTCTGCTAAATCCTGAGAACGGCCCGCAAAAACTTTGGCACGATCGAACGGCGCTGTTTTCTGCGTATATCTGGGTGAACGGCTGCGGCGTAGTTGGCCAGACAGTTAGCAGACAATTTTTGAGTTGCCCAAATTGGAACCAATACCATCCGTGTAGATACACCCATCATTACCCTGTTTCCCTGAATTGAATCATACGCAATCTGCGATTGAATAAAGCTCGTAGCTTTAGTTTTAAGCCGGCAACTCTGGATTAGAGACCGACTCTGACCCCAAATGAAGCGTTGCGGGTTGAGTAGTGCAACAGGGGCTTTAATTGTTAAGTTAGCTCAAATCTCAGAAATTGGGTTTAATTTTCACGTTAAATCACATTAAGTTCTTAACGTCACATTCTTATTTAAGCAGTTCGACACGAGTTTGTCGCGTCCGTGGCAAAAACCACCCGGATAAATTCTACTGAGAGTTAAGCCGCCGCGCAACTCTGGGCTGCGGACTTCTCTAAAATTTTTGGCTTTCGGTTCGCACTTACGCGATCGCACGTTCTCACAAACCATACAATTAGACATCTCCCGGAAGTATAACTTCACGATTCCTTTAAATATATCGTGACAGCGTAAAGATTCCATAAAGCCCTTTAATTAATTTTAGGTAGCATTCCCGAATTGTCTTGATAATTTCAAGCAGACGCAAAAAAATCCCCAGCGGACGTTGATGCAACTACCTGCAGATAATAACTCCGCCAGGGAAGAAAAATTTACCCAGTTAGCGATGTGCTTGCTATTGTGAGAGAATGCCTAAACCGCAGGATGCGCTTAAAGATGTGGAGGGGTAGGACGCTGGTGCGATGCTCAAAATTTTGTTATTATTTACAGCGTGTCATCAGAAAGCGCTGATCTAGGTTTGATCTCTAAATCATTCCTGGCTCCTAGCTCAGCAATGACGAGAGCGAAAATTGTCTATAAAGTTGATTATACTTGCTTACTATTGATGATTTCTAATAAAGCTTTATAAAAGACTTTGAAGCTTTTAGAGCGATTCAATTCAGGATTCATATATTGAGAAATTTCGCTAGAGGCTTTATATTTTTCTAGTCCTCCCGGATGATATCCAGCTTTTTTCAGGACTCTTTCCAAAGCCTCCCATGTACCCCCTTTAATAGCATCGGGGTCGCGATACGGTTGTTGAGTAGCTAAATTGGGAGAGACTTTAGGGTAAGCTTGGCGAATTGCTTCAACCTCGCCGAAAAACCACGCTTCTAATTCTTCAACTACAATTCGATTTAAGACTTGGAATGATTTATCTTTTTGACAGGAAGATTTAGTGATTAATCCCGATGATATTGCTATTATTTCTAGGTGTTGTTTTAATTTTATACAATCTTCTCGATCTTCATCTATTAAAATAACAATTTTCCAATCAGGCGGAAGCCATGCTTGATAACCTTTCAAACGGTTAGGCAATTTAGCCAGTAAATCGGTTTTCCCTCGAAAAGCATGAATTTTATAGGTAACAGTCGATGGCAATATTTTGGGTAAAATCTGGGTTAAAGCTGATTCTAGTGATGCTTCTTCCACTAAAAACTCAAGATGCAAAATCCTCACCTTCTCTTTATTTTAAGTGTAAAATCATTGCGGTGCACCCGCATTTTTAAGCGGATTTCCCACCTCAAAGAAATCTTCCATCCACAGCGAACCCAGTAAGGCACCGTGTTCCATAAATTGTTTTACTCCCTGCATATCTGCGGTTCTTTTTGCTTGAGTAAAACCTTTCTCATCTCGATATAATACCCATAATTCCTCTGGTTTCAAACTATCCACAAAAAAGGGAGAATGCGTTGTCACCATTAATTGAGTATTCGCAGAAGCAGAACGACATTCTTCTGCAAGCTGAGGTAATAATCTCGGATGTAAATGATTTTCTGGTTCTTCTATCCCCACTAACTGCGGGGGATTTGGGTCAAATAATACTATCAAATAAGCTAAGAGCTTTAAGGTACCATCGGAGGCAAATTTTGCCAGAATTGGATGAGAAAAAGGAGCATCTTTAATTTCCAACAAAAGTCTGCCATCCTGCATGATTGAGGCTTCGACTTTTTCGAGGCGTGGAATACGACCGGAAAGGGTTTTTAGTATTTCTTCTAACCGTTGGGGATGTTGTTCCTTGAGGTATTGGATAACATTTGGTAAATTATCCCCCGTGGCGGACAATCTTTCCTGTGCACCTGCTTCGGTAAGGCTGCGGGTATGATCTGCGGTTAAATATGATAAATACCAGCCTGTAATAAAACGTCTTAATGCACTAACGCGGGGATGTTTGGCAAATTGTCCTAATGTATTTACTGCTAAAAATTCAGATGATTCTAGTTTTTCGGTTATCCTTTCACCTTCTTCATCAGGACTTTCGCCACTAATGACTTGTCCTTCCCCTTTTTTGAAGTCTAAAAAACGAAAGGGTTTTCCTTTTCCCGATTGTCCGCGTCGCCAATGCAACCATTCTTCAGCAATGAAGGGACGATTATTTTCTTCATCTATAGCGAGATGATAGGTAATTAAAGGCGAGTCGGATGTCTCTCGATATTTTAATTCAATGATAATGCAGCCTTCGCTGTCTCTGGTGCGTAATTCTCGAAATCGGCCCCGTCTATCCCAGGCTTTTCTGAGGCTTTCGGTAAAACATTCGGATAGGAAAGCGAAAACATCGAAAATAGTTGACTTGCCGCTACCGTTGGGGCCTAAGAATACAGTTAAGGGGGTGAGATTTTTGAGTTGGAGATTGTGCAAAGCACGGTAATTTTGTACTTTGAGATATTCTATACGGGGAATAGATTTCATGATTTCACCTCCTCAATTATAATCTCGGTTTTTTTTATCCTAATTTCTCCTTTAACGAACCGCGAAGACGCGAAGTGCGCGTTCGGCGAAGCCGTTCCCGAAGGGTAGGAAGAAAAGAGAAGAAGAAAAAACTAAAGTCCTGACGGAGAACTTAATTTAACCGCGAGACAGATTACTGCTGATTCCGCAGGCGGGGGTTCACAAACTCGTTTAATCCTTCCCCCACCAAAGACAGTCCCACCACCATTAAAGTCATCGCTAAACCGGGAAACAAAGCTGTCCACCAAATGCCAGTAGGTAGCGCATCTAAAGCTAAACGCAAGTCGTGTCCCCATTCAGGAGTTGCTTCGGGAAGTCCTAATCCGAGAAATCCCAAACCTCCTAATGTTAAAATTGCATCGGCAGCGTTGAGGGCAAACAGCACAGGTACGCTCTGAATCACATTCAGAAACAGGTAGCGCGAAAGCACTGTCCAAGTGTCAGCACCCATTGCTCGCGCGGCTTCGACAAATAATTCGGTTTTGACGCTGGTGGTGTGATTCCTGACGACGCGGTAGTATTGAGGGATGTAGGAAATGCTCAGGGCGATCGCAGCATTCAAAACTCCTTTTCCCACTACAAACGCTAGCGTCAAAGAAAGTAGCAGCCCCGGCAAAGTATAAATTGTATCCATTAAAAATAACAACACTCGATCGAGCTTACCGCCCAAATAACCGCTAACCAAACCCAGCGGCACACCGATAAACAAACTCAAAGCAGTGGCTAAAATCACCACTTGCCAAGCCGCGCGAGAAGCAAACAGCGTGCGCGAAAACACATCGTAGCCGCTGCGGCTAGTACCAAACCAATAATTCGCCGACGGCGGTTCGTGGATGGGGTTACTCAAAGCCTCGGTAGGATTTTGCAGCCATCCCCAAGCTTGCATAGCTGGAGACAAGGTTGCTACCAATATAAACACGGCAGTTATTGTCAAACCTGCCCACATCATTTTCATTGACAGGCTTGACGGTGAGGCACTGTTGAGAAATCGCGGGAGTCGGAGGCGGCTTTGAGCCATAATGACGATCGACCTATATAAGACTTTTCGATTTTAGTAGCACTCAGGCGCAAAAACCCGGAACAGTCAATCGATTTTAGATTTTAGATTTTAGATTTTCGATTGACCCCACGGATAAATGCGGGGGCTCTTCTGATTTTCGCTTTTCGATTTGGGATTGATTCCACGGATAAATCACGTGGCGGGTACCACCTTTGAAATTCCTGGTCAAAAATCCTCTTTCTCATTCGCCAAACACTCGCGACAAACCGGGTTTTTTCGGGAGATGCGGCTAAAAAAGACCCGGTTTCTCCCCTGTACGGGACTGGCGCGCAGGGGAGAAACCGGGTTTTTGGCAGGCGGGACGCAAGTCGAGTTTAGGTTAAATCTCTCTTGGCAAACCTCAAATCTAAAATCGATCGAATTCTACAAATTGCTGGCAATTAACTCGCGGTACTGGCTTTTCGGCTTAACTCCCTTGAGCTCAGCTACCAAATCTTTGTCTTTGAAATACTGAATCGTCGGCGTACCAATCACGCCAGCATTTTCAGCAATTTCTGGATCTTCTTCGATGTCAATTTCCACGTAGTGGATTTTGCCCTCGAACTCATCTACTACTTTGCTCAAAATCGGCTTGAGGCTGTGGCAAGGCCCACAACTCGGAGAGGCATATTTGACCACAATCAGTCGATCGCTATCGTGGAACAACTTCCGCAAAGCATAACCTCCTTCGTGGCGCGTGTCGTTGATATCAAAGTTCTCGCTGGTTTTGCGTACTTTTGGAGCTTCCGGCGCTGCTGTGGGTTGCTCGGATTCCTCAGTTTGATGGAATTCCTGCATTAAACCGTTAACTGACAGCCAACGTTCTGCCAGCATCGCCCCCATGCAGCCACTGCCTGCTGCGGTGATTGCTTGGCGAAACTCGTGGTCTTGCACGTCGCCGACGGCGTAAACTCCCTCGACGCTGGTTTCTACCGAACCGTGTTTGGTAACGATATAGCCTACTTCGTCGAGTTCTAGCTGACCTTGGAACAGTTGAGTGTTGGGAGTGTGACCGATCGCATAAAACAATCCTTTCACCAGCAAATCGCTCTGGGCGCCTGTCACGATATTTCTAAGTCTCACCCCGTCCATTTTGCCACCGGCTTCGCCCAAAATATCCAGTGCTTCGGTGTTCCAGTGCACGGTAATTTTGGGATTGCTCAGCACTCGGTCTTGCATGGCTTTGCTCGCGCGCATTTGATCGCGCCGCACCAGCATATGTACGTGAGAGCCGTATTTTGTCAAATAAATAGATTCTTCCGCTGCTGTGTCGCCCGCGCCGATTACAGCTAAGTCTACTCCTTTAAAAATTGGGGTAGCGCCGTCGCAAATCGCACACGCAGAAATGCCGTGACTCCAAAATACGTGTTCGCTAGGCAGCCCCAGCCTTTTCGCCGTCGCGCCTGTAGCGATTACTATCGTGTGGGTTTTGATTTCTCTGTCTTCCGATCGCACTGTAAACGGACGCTTGGTCAAATCCACCGAAATTACATCTTCTGTGTATAATTCGGCACCCCAGCGCGCTGCTTGAGCTTTCATCCGATCCATCAGTTGCGGCCCGGTGATGCCTTCGGGAAAGCCGGGGAAGTTTTCGACTTCTGTGGTGGTCATCAGTTGACCGCCGGGGACGCCTCCCATTTGGTAGCCTTCAAAGACTACGGGTTTCAGGTTTGCCCTCCCGGCGTAGATTGCTGCTGTGTAGCCTGCTGGGCCTGAGCCGATAATTACTAGGTTTTCTACGGTTTCGTTGGTCATAGCTATTTAATTAAACTCATAACGACTTCGTTTTACTAATTCTAGCAGAGTTCGATCGAGTTTGGTTTGATGCCATTGGGCGATCGAGCATCTGTATCTATTGTTGAGGGTCGATCGGTCTTCGGGGCAATTCCAGCTACTTTAATAAGCAAAAACAATCTAAAAGTCGATTTAGTTTTAAATGTTCGATCTATTTTAAGGGCTGAAATCTTAAGAAAATCTAAAGACGACCAAAATTATTGACTTCATTCTCAATTATTTTACCTATTTACTTGTTTTGAGGCTTGTGGTACGATTTTCACAATCCAGGGGCATTATGACTAATTTAAGTTTTTGACGCTGAAAGCTTTTAAAATCGTAAAATTAACGAATTCGCAAATGTAATAAGTACAATTATTTATGCAAAATCCGCATTTTATGGTTTAAGAATTGTAACGGAGATTTTGCCGGATTTGACAAAATACAGTATTTGTGGTATGCAAGGTGCGATCGGGGGAAAATTAGAAGGAAATTTTTAACCGCTTTGGAAGCACAGGCGGGACGCCCGTGCCACAATTAACATAGAATTTTGTATTTGTGTGTGAATGGATAAAATCAAGATATTGTTTGTATGCAGCCGGAATAAGTGGAGGAGTTTGACTGCCGAGAAAATATGCGAGAAGGTTAGTGGCTACAGCGTGCGATCGGCGGGAACGGAAAAAGGTGCAAGAATTAGAGTAACTGAGGGTTTGCTGGGTTGGGCGGATTTGATATTTGTGATGGAGAAGAAGCATGGCGATCGACTTCGCAGCAAATTTCCCGAAAGTCTCGAAGGCAAGAAAGTTATTTGCCTGCAAATCCCGGACAATTACGAATATATGGAACCGGAATTAGTCGAGCTTTTGCAGGCGAAACTGAATCCCTATATGGAAATTCCAGAGAACGAGATAAATTTTATGCAGCGAGTTTTGGAACCGGAAGTGATGGATTCCTTGGAAGAGGCGATCGAATACGATTCGATGGATTTTACTGAGGTTAATGCTGCTTTTGCTCAGAGTGCTGCGGCGTTGGGGCCGGTTTTTGGAAACGTTTTGGATGCGGGGACGGGTACGGCGAGAATTCCGATCGCCCTTTGTCAACTCCGGCCAGCATGGAAATTGACTTGCATTGATTTGTCGGCAAATATGCTGAAAGTTGGGGCCCAAAATGTGGAAAAGGCGGGCGTGCGATCGCAAATAAGTCTCGAATTAATCGATGCTAAAGCCATGCCTTACCCTGACAATTATTTTGACATGGTGATTTCTAACAGCATTATCCACCATTTGCCCGATCCGCTGCCGTTTTTGCAGGAAGTCAAGCGGGTATTGAAGCCGCAGGGAGCAATTTTTTTGCGGGATTTGCTGCGGCCGGAAAAAGCGGAAATCAGGGATAATTTAGTCAATCTGTATGCGGGAGATTGCAACGCGCATCAAAAACAGTTATTCAGCGATTCGTTGCAAGCAGCATTTACGCTGGATGAAGTTGAGGAGATGATCGAAAATGCCGGGTTGGATGGGTTGAGGATTTATGAATCTTCAGACAGACACTGGACGGCGGAGCGTGCTTGGTGCGAGTCTTTGTAGGCACGGGGCGATCGGTTGCAAATATCTACTTTTGGGCAGGAAGAATTAGTATGATTGAACCGCGAAGACGCGAAGGACACGAAGGAAGAATAGGGAAGAAAAAGCCAGAATCAGCGTTAGGGTAATGGAATTATGCGGCGCATGAGGTTTCCGCTAATGTCTTCATCCAACCACTCAAGTGCATCGGGTTCCCAGTAGGCAGTTGCTAGTGGCAACCAACCAAAAAAAGAGCCAAGTCCACCGCAAATGGAGCATCCGCCGTCTCCGCCTCGGACTGTATGTTTGTCGCTAATTACCTCGCCATCGTAAGGATTTTGAGCGATGTGGAGTCCGAAAAGGTTGGGCTGCAAGTGGAGTTTCCAGTCGGCTGCCTTGTCAGTTGGGTAGCAATCGCTAGGATTTAAGTCTCCCCAGCGAAATAGAGTGGTACTTCCGGCACCGCAAGCATACTCCCATTCGTCGAAAGTTAGCAAGCGCAGTCCTTCAGTCGCCAATTCAGTCGCGAGTTCTTCATGCGTTTTGCTCGTAATTTGCCAAGCCTCAATCGAGCCATCCTCAGCACGATCGAATCCGTATCTATCGTTACATATCATCCTCTGCCTGTCTGGAAACTCTTTTAATAAATTCTGGATTTTAAGTGACTCCGAACTAATTGCCTCAAGACCGATTTTTGTCGGTTGAATTTCTACAAGCATCGGCGAAAATGTCACCTTTCGAGGAGGTGTAGTGACGCTTTGGACGTAAGAGTATATATCTCGATCGATCTCATACACCTCGGCAGTATATTGAAATGATTCAATTTGCTCGTCTGTCGGGCGAAAGTTGCCGGCTTCGCATCCAATTTGGACTTCGCCTCCTGGCATCAGAGAAAATAAAGCTCCTCCATACTCAAAAATGGCAATAGAGAGTTCGGAGCCCCCATCAGGGTAAAATCGCAAACCTTTAAAAATTACTGACTGTGGCAGATGTGCTGCTAATTCCTGTGAGTAGCGATTTTTTTGTTCTTCGCTCAATTTTTGCCATTCCTGCAATTCCATAAGCCAAAAGTTCCTGAACTCAACCTCTTCTACTTATCTAATTTTATAGCATCTAAAATCACTCGATCGCGCCCTAGGTCTTTAGCATGATAAAGCGAACGGTCTGCCGCTGCAATCAGGTTTTCCTGAGAAGTTTCGGGTTGAGGAAACGTACTCGCTACCCCCAAACTCAGCGTTACGAAAGAACACACCGCTGAATTAAGGTGTTCGATTTCTAGTTCTTTGACGCAAACTCGAATTCGCTCTGCAATCCAAACAGCTATTTCAGACGAAGTGCGGGGTAAAATTACCGCAAATTCTTCACCTCCGTAACGAGCTACCAGAGTCTCCCCCGAAACTGCGCCTGCTGAGTAATGTACAGCCTCAACAATAGTTTTGGCTACCTGCTGCAAGCAAGCATCTCCCGCCTGATGTCCGTAAGTATCGTTGTATGTCTTAAAAAAGTCAACATCGCATAAAATCAAAGATAGTTCGGCTGCTGCTTCTCCCAATTCTTGCCATTTTTTCTCTAAGTATTCGTTAAAACAGTGGCGGTTGGCAATCTGAGTTAAGCCATCTAAGTTTGCAAGGCGATACAATTCGGAATTAGCTGCTTTTAATTGAGAGTTAGCTGCTTCTAACTCGGATTGCGTGAGCGATAAATTGTAATAAAGTTCGCTCATAGACCAAGTAGCTTGTTGGTGAATTTGGGATAAAGCTACCCAGAGTTGATGCACGTCTAAAAGTCGGTAAACTTGAGGTTCTAACTGCACAACAATCGGCTCGTAAAGCAGTTCCGGCGGTCGCTGCACGGATCGCTGAGCTGCCATGACAATTAAGGCTACTCCTGGTAAAATTAAAATATCGGTTTGAGCTATTTGATACAAGGCTATAATCGGTCTGCAAGCAAATATATCTACTCCGTAAGGGCGGCTCATTCGTTCCATAAATCGCCGACGCGATATCATCCCTAAAAATTCCCCATTTACGGTCAAGATAACTCCCGGAAGCAGCGGCTGAGATTGAAACAACCGAGCTACTTCTTTGGCGAGATATGAGGAGTCAACCTGAAAATTGAATAGAGCCAGATCCTTAAGGGTAGACTCTAAAGATAAATTTTGGGGTGAGTTTTCTGGCGAGTTAGACGGCTCAATAAATTCAACAGACACAGCGCAGATCCGAATAAACAATAAACCAGCAACAAAGCTAGTGTCAGCTCTTCAATTATATATAGCCTTTCGAGCTCTCATATGAGGTACTCATGGGCATAGGGCATAGGGCATAGGCCTCCGTGGGCATAGGGCATAGGGCATACCTCACCACGCTTGAGAACCGCTATAATTATTTATTTCTTACCATTGGTTGTATTATTTCCTCCACTATTTTTAAATAATGGAAAATGCTGCTGCCTGAGTTTTTGCCGTAGCTGCATTGCATTGATTCATACTCACTAAATTAAAGATTTATTGAATTATTCTCGATTTTTTACTCTATTTTTGACTAGGGGATTTTTAGGGCGTAAAACAACGATTTCGGCGCCATTCCTCAACTCATTGACCGAAAGCATCTAGGATACAAGCCCCCGTACTCATCCGTGGAAAAATAAAAAACCTGTATCCGATACACAAGCCCCCGAATTTATCCCTGGGGTCAATGCTTCAATCTAAAATCTACAATCTAAAATCTAAAATCGATTGACGGTGTACACAAACTCAAGAAACTTGGTTGTTAAACCTGGGTCGAGGCTGTAACGAGGTTTTGCGTAAAAAAACGCGGTGTCTGCCCCTGTCCTCAACTCAAAACTCAAAACTCCACATTCCCTTACCACCCCCAAGTTCCTGCCCCTCCCTTAAACGGGCCGACAATATCTTGGGTAATCCAGCCGCCGTAAAAATCCCCTGGTTGAGATTGCACTAATTCCCCGTCCACATAACAGGCATCCATCTTGCTCGGATAAAAAGCCACATAATCTTTAATAGCTGCAAAAACCTGATTAGGATTGGGATAAAACCAAGCAGCATTGACTACTTCTTTCGACTCTACCGTCACAGTGTAATAACCGGCTTGCCCCTTCCACTCGCACCAAGAACCTCGTGAAGTTTTGTGCAAATATTCCATTTTGATGTCATCGGGGCAGATATAGTAGGCAGGAGGGTGACTCGTCTCCAATACCCGCTGAGGACGGCGCGTGTCGGCGATCGTCACTCCATTAAAAATTATCTGTACGTGTTTGGTCGATTCCTCAAGCCGAGGGGGACGCGGGTAATCCCAAACAGACTCTTCACCAGGGCTGGGCTCTATTCTATCGAAGTTCATGTGCACCATCTCCCCTCCAAAAAAAACACTTAGCGACTTAGCATTACAATTTAATGTACCCTTAATCGAGTCGCTGCTTCAGAGCAAACCAGCTTTTTTCAACTCTTCACAATATGAGTATTCGCGGTATAGATGTTTCCGACTACCAGCCCAATGTCAATTGGCAAGCAGTTGCCAGGGATGGTATTACCTTCAGTTTTGTCAAATCGACCGAGGGTGCAACGTTCGTTGCCCAAACTTTCGCCCGCAATTGGGTGGCCATGAAAGCGGCGGGGATTCAACGCGGCGCTTACCACTTTTTTCGACCTGCAAGCAGCATTCAAGGACAAATAGATTTGTTCTTGAAAACTGTAAAACTCGAACCGGGGGATTTGCCGCCAGTCTTGGATATCGAAACTACAGGCGGTTTGAGTGTGGATCAATTGTGCGATCGAGCCGCAATTTGGCTAGAAGCCGTCGAAAAAGCCACCTTGATGCGACCGATTATCTACACCTACCCCGGTTTCTGGGACAACTTGGGGACAAAACGGTTGGCCGATTACCCCCTGTGGATTGCTCACTATACCACTGCTGAGGAACCTTGGGTTCCCGGCGGCTGGAAAACTTGGACTTTTTGGCAGTACAGCGACAGCGGCAGCGTCTCCGGCGTATCGGGCAATGTAGACACCAATATTTTTGAAAGCGTCCGAGAAGGCGCCGTAAGTTATAAAGTTGCAGACATCCAGAGGGAATTAAGAATTAAAGGTTTCTATCAAGGCGCGATGGACGGTAAATTTGGAGCCAACACCACAGCGGCGCTAATCTCGTTTCAGAAATCTCAAGGTCTCAATCCAGACGGCATTGCCAGCCTCAAAACCTGGGCCGCTTTGATGCGAAAATCTCCCAAAGTAGTTGTCCCCCCTCCAGCGCCGACACCCACCCCGCAGCCGACTCCCACTCCGACTCCCCCTCCCATATCAGACGTGCGACTGACTCAGGTATTCTCGTCTTATCAAGCTAAGGCTAGCCAAGATACTGCCTTAATTTGGCTGCAAAGTCAGGTTCCTACCTCTGTTTTAGCGGACTTTGCTCAAAAATGGCGGGCAACTGCCTTACCTCCAGACACTAATTTGCGATTGATAGATGTCGGCAAATTTTATCGCGGTTTAGCACAACAAGACCAAGCTTTAGATTGGCTGCAAAAACAACTTTCTCCGGCTATTATTAACGAGTTTGCACAAAAATGGCGCTCTCAATCTATTGTCACTAATTCTCCGATTCGGCTGATAGATGCGTGCAAATTTTATCGGGCTGCACCAAACCAGAACCAGGCTTTAGATTGGCTGGAAGGGCGAATTTCGCCGGCAATTCTATCGGAGTTTCTTCGCAGGTGGCAGAATGCCAATCGATTATAGATTATAGATTATAGATTTTAGATTGACTCTACAGATGAATCTTGCGAGTTGAGATTTTATATCATGTCCGATCGAGTGACCGCGATTAAAAGGGCGGGTTTTTGAGATGGTCAATTATAGGCCGGTATTGTTGGCTCACGGGCCCCTACCGTATTAGGGGTAATCGACCGGACATAATATTAGATGGGAACTCTACTCTAAAGATGAGTCTGAGGGCGATCGATTAGATTTTAGATTTGAGATTGACTCTACAGATGAATCATGGGATTTTAGAGTTTTTTAGATGGAAACTACTCTAAAGATGAGTCTGGCGGCGATCGATTTGAGATGTGAGCTTTTTGATTGGAGATTGACAATCAAGCATCTAGGATACCCGCCACGTGATTCATTCCGAAAGCAGACTCAGGACCGGTGAAATAAAAAACCTGTATCCGATGAAACTTGCCCCCCGAATTTATCCGTGGGGTCAATGCTTCAATTCTTTAATCTAAAATCTAAAATCTAAAATCGCGCAATCGATTGACTCCCCATCAAAATTAGTCAAACCCTCTCCCTCTCTGCCCGCACCCCATCAGACTCTCGAACATAACAGATAATCTCTCGCTTAGCTACAGCTTACTGCCATCTTTGACGGCAAGAGAATTATCTGATAAAGTTATAGCGACTATCAACGTTTTTTAATCTTATTGGGAAAAATCCAGGGCCGTGCCGAGTTTGTAAGCTGCGCCGAAAATAGCGCCTGCACTCCAATTACCCGCGATCGCACATTTAAAACTAAGCGGGCAGCCTGTAACAATTATATCTATGGAAATCCCCTTTAACATCACCCAGTTGATGGTCATGACCGTCCTCTGTGGCATCAGCGCTCAAGTTCTCGCCGCTTATCTGAAAGTTCCGGCGATCGTCTTTTTGCTGTTGTTTGGCATTTTAGCCGGCCCAGACTGCTTGGGAGTGCTGCACCCCAATCTGCTGGGCAGCGGTTTGGAAGTTATGGTATCCCTTTGCGTAGCTTTAATTTTGTTTGAAGGCGGCTTGAATTTGGAATTGCGAGATTTGGGCAAAGTTTCCGGCAGCATCCGCAATTTAGTTACCGTAGGCACTTTAATTACGCTAATTGGCGGCGGAATGGCCGCACACTGGTTGGGGGAATTTCCCTGGCCGATCGCCTTTCTGTATGCTTCTCTAGTAGTCGTCACAGGCCCGACAGTAATCGGCCCTTTGCTCAAACAAGTATCAGTTGACAAAAAAGTTGCCGCCTTGCTAGAAGCAGAAGGCGTTTTAATCGATCCTGTCGGGGCAATTCTGGCAGTATTGGTGCTGAATATTATTTTGAACGGCAATGCTGATTTGCTGGTTGTGTTCCGAGATTTAATCGTCCGACTCTTCGTTGGCGCAGTCATCGGAGTTGCGGGAGGTTGGCTGCTGGGATTCATTCTCAAGCGATCGCAATTTCTCTCAGAAGACCTCAAAAACTTAGTAGTTTTAGCCGGTTTGTGGGGATTTTTCGGCTTAGCAGAAGAAATCCGCAGCGAATCGGGACTGATGGCAACAGTCCTCTCCGGCATCGTCCTCAGAGCCGCTGCTGTGCCGGAAGAAAGGCTGCTGAGGAGGTTTAAAGGTCAACTGACAGTCCTGGCTATTTCCATGCTGTTCGTGCTGCTGGCGGCCGATTTATCCCTCGCTAGTGTGGTCGCGCTCGGTTGGGGAAGTTTGTTTACAGTTTTAGCTTTAATGTGGGTAGTGCGGCCGATCAACGTTTGGCTGTGTACTTGGAACAGCGGACTGAATTGGCGGCAGAAATTATTTGTTTGTTGGGTAGCGCCGAGGGGAATTGTCTCAGCGTCGATCGCATCTTTATTTGCAATTTTGCTCACCCAGCGGGGAATCAACGGCGGCGACTCGATTAAAGCCTTAGTTTTCCTAACAATTATTATGACAGTTTTCGTCCAGGGACTAACCGCCGGACGGATGGCTCAAATTTTGGGCATCACCTCAAAATCCGCAACAGGTGCAGCAATTGTCGGGTCAAATCCTTTGAGCAGATTAATTGCTCGCTTGTTTCAAGAACGCGGAGAATCGGTGGCAATTATCGACACAAATCCCGAAGCTTGCGAACAAGCAGAACGAGAGGGTTTGCGGGTGTTTTTGAGCAGTGCTCTGGATCACAGCGTGTTAGAAGAAGCCGGACTGGAATCGATGGGAACTTTTCTGGCAATGACTAACAACGGCGAGGTAAACTTAGTGTTAGCTCAGCGAGCGGCCGAAGAGTTTGCACCGCCGAGGGTTTTGGCAATATTCCCCAAAGATCCGCAAGCAAATACGCCTGCAAATCCGACTAAAATCAATCAAGCTTTTGTCTCCGATTTGTCGCTGAAGGATTGGAACGAATATTTAAGCGACGGCGAAGTGAAATTGGGGGAAACTGAGTTAAAAACAGAGGGATTGCAGTTTCAGATTGCTCACTTGCAAGCTTTGGTTAAAGCCGGGGAGTTGGCGCCGCTGCTGCTGGAAAGGCAAGGGTACTTGCAAGTAGTGTCGGCGACTCAGATTTGGCAAGCAGGCGATCGAATTATTTATTTGCTGTACGATCCGACACCGAAATTGTTGAAAAGATTGTCGGGTTCGTCGCAGTCTCGTTTGACTATGGAAAAGCATCAGGTAGTTGAAGAAGTGCCAATTCCTTCTCCGGTTTTAGAGGAGGTTTTGGAGTCAGCGGAAATAGCAAAGGATGCTAAAGTTTTGCAGCCACCAGTTTCGCGATAAGGGTTAGTATCCCGATCGTACTCTATAATCTGCTTGTCGCGATCGCGGCTTTGCTTTCATCGATCGGCATAAAAATACAGCAGGTAAATTGACCAGACTATAGCGGTGTTCAATTTACCTGATATAATAATGATTCTTCAATTAGAAACTACCCTGTGATTGCGAGCGATCGGATGGAAAATGTAACCGTATCCTTGAGTAGTTTTAATGAAATTCGGCACTGCGGCATCGACTTTAGCCATTTTCCTGCGAATCAGACGGATATACACGTCCACCACTTGCTCGTCTCGTGCGTCATTGCATTTCCATCCCCAAACTTTTTCGATTAGCTGTTGGCGACTCCAGGCTTTACCCGAATGAATGGCTAAAAAATGCAATAGCTGAAATTCTAAAGGTGTGAGAGCTAAAGTTTTCTCTTTCAATCTCACCTCTCTACTGATTAAATCGATCGCTAGTTCACCGAAGACAAGATTGCGGACGGGGGCGTCATCCTCTACAACCAGAATTTGGGAATTTCGAGCGGTAGATATCGTCATAATTTTTGACTCTATTGCGACTATTTCAAAGTTCAAGAAAGCGAGTAAGCTGTTCACCATGTAAAACTCAGAGGCTATCTAAGCAAGTATTGGGTTTCAGTCTGTAAAATACGCAGTTTAAATGCTAAACAGCTTAACAGTCTTTTAATTAGCCCTTAGATATCCCCTTGCACGCTTAATAAAGAGGGGAAGATGCTTCAAAGTCCTCCTTCTTAAGGAAGGACTGTTTCAATTACAAACTACCTTGTTACTCCGAGCGCTCGGAGCAAAACTGTAACCGTATCCCCGAACAGTTTGAATAAAATTGGGAACAGCGGCATCAACTTTAGCCATTTTCCTGCGAATTTGGCCGATATGCACGTCCACCACTCGCTCTTCGGTTGCATAATTGGATTTCCACCCCCAAACTTTTTCGATTAGCTGTTGGCGGCTGCAAGCTTTACCCGAATGAGTTGCCAAAAAACACAATATTTCAAATTCTAAGGCTGTCAGCGTTAGAATTTGCTCCTTCAATCTCACCTGCCTACCCACTAAATCGATCGCTAATTGACCGAAGATAAGGTTGGGCGGAGCGACGGATCTCGCCCGCCTCAACAAGACTTCAACTCTCACTGCCAATTCTTCAAGATTAAACGGTTTGCAAATAAAATCATCGGCACCTGCTTTCATGATTTTAATCCGATCTTCTTGGCCGGTGCGGCTGCTCAGAATTGCAACTAAAACATTAGTTTGATTTTGCATTTGTTGGCAGAGTTTATACCCAGTTGTGTCGGGTAAATTCCAATCCAATATCACCAGAACAGGGTTGAATTCCTCAAAAATTTCGAGAGCTGTTTTGCCGTCTGCCGCAACTTGTACTTGATATGTCTGGTTCAAAAAGCGGTAGACGAGAGTGCGGACGGGGGCGTCATCTTCTACAAGCAGAATTTTGTGATTTTGACCAGTAGATATTGTCATAATGTTCGACTCTCTTGTTAGTTAATGGTGCCAAGTTAGGAATTGTAGGTTCAAACTCTGTTCTAATTAGATTCATTCTTTACTTAAATCTTAAGCAGCTCCGATCAAAAAATCATTCGTTCTACCCACAGAGTTGATGAAGTATCAGGTGCAAACTTGATTGCGGGAAAGTGCAACGTATGCGAATATCAGGACTTACGCATTGGGACGTAGTTCTGTCCTTCTGAGTAAAACGAAGAATCTCCAGCCCTATAAAAAGTTAAACCTATAGTCCGGCAGGGGTTTTAACCCCTGCCTCAAAGCGAAAGTCCTCGCTATCAGGACCCAGAAGAAAAATCCGGGTTTTCTACCCCCTTTATGATTCGGCGGTTGAAACCGCTACTACACACACGAAGTCTGCCTCCGCAGACTAAGGAATGAGAATTAAATAACTTCCACAAGTTTGTGGGATGGGCGTCCCGCCCGTCCTTTTTGGACGGGCGGGAC
>NZ_JAUBUJ010000231.1:0-2287 GCF_036705405.1 Microcoleus sp. B13-B6 | reverse complement strand
GGAGTAGCACTTCTCGAACGTACCCCACTTGGTAATTACGCCATCACTGTTAGCAATACCCGCATGATTTGCCGATCGCGGGCGTGATAGCACTAACCACCAGAGTTGGGCGGGTTAGGTGGTAAGCAGAGGTCATACTAAATCAACTTAATATCAAGAGTAATTTTAAATATACAAATAATTTAAATTAAAGGGCTACCGCTAGGGTGTAAAAAATAGGGAGTAAGCTATGCTCTACGCTTTGATTAATTCAACAGGAATCCACCGGCTGGAAGTAGAAGAAAAGTTGGAACTGGCAGATTTGCAAAACCGAGTGGGCATTGCAGGTGAACCTGCGTTCATAGAATATGTCCCGAATCAATTTCCAGATCCCGCGATAGACCTAATCTGTGGTCAGTAACCCACCCCTGAAGGGGATGGGCTTGTAAGAAATTGCAAGCCGTACTGACCAGCCTTAGTCCTCAGACTACGTTTTGTGAGTCAAGACACCGGAGAATGCGAAGCTAGTTTTCCGCTCTGTCATTTGCAGTTAAAAAGCGTTAAGGTCACTGACGCAGTGCTGCAAGTCTAAAAAGCTCACTAAACATTGGCGAAGCTAAATTTACCCAGAAATGGAGTGGCAGAAATGTCAAATTTCGTATTCGTTATCGACATTAACAAACAACCTTTAACTCCTTGCCACCCCTCGGTAGCAAGACGGTTGTTAACCTCTGGTAAAGCTGCGGTTTTCCGCAGATACCCATTTACCATTATGCTCAAGGTTTCAAAGAATGAGGTCACACCAGAGCAACTAACTCTTAAGTTAGACCCAGGCTCCAAAACAAGCGGAATCGCTTTATTGCAAGGCTCTAGGGTGCTGTTTGGCGCAGAATTAGCCCATCGGGGTCAAGCAATTAAAGCTAGTCTTGAATCTCGTCGCTCTCTACGGCGCGGTCGTAGAAACAGACATACTCGTTATCGTCCAGCAAGGTTTCTAAACCGGAGTAAACCGAAGGGATGGCTAGCGCCATCTTTGCAGCATCGAGTTGAAACAATAATGACTTGGGTGGCAAAACTAATTAGATTTGCACCAGTTGGTTCAATTGTTCAAGAGTTGGTACGGTTTGATTTGCAACAATTAGAAAACCCAGAAATCTCTGCTGTTGAGTATCAACAAGGCACTTTGCTTGGTTATGAAGTGCGGCAGTATTTGCTTGACAAATGGGATAGAAAATGTGCTTATTGTGGTATCGAAAACGTGCCGTTGCAAGTGGAGCATATCCATCCCAAAGCTAAAGGTGGTACTAACCGCATCTCTAATCTTTGCCTTGCTTGTGAGAAGTGCAATATCAAGAAAGGTACTCAAGATATTGAGAGGTTCCTGGTTAAAAAGCCAGATGTTCTCAAGCGGATACTTGCCCAAGCGAAACGTCCTCTTAAGGATGCGGCAGTAGTTAATTCAACCCGTTGGGCTTTACTGAATCGGCTCAAAGAGATGGGTTTGCCTGTATCGACTGGCTCTGGTGGATTAACCAAGTTTAATCGCACTCGACTGGGATTAGCTAAATCTCACTGGATTGATGCGGCTTGTGTTGGGCATATTGAGTCTTTGGAGGTTTTGACAAATCAACCTTTGTTAATTAAAGCAACTGGACACGGTACGCGCCAAATGTGCCGAACTGATAAATTTGGCTTTCCATCCCGGTACACTCCTCGCAACAAGTTTGTCAAAGGTTTTCAAACTGGCGACATTGTGAAGGCGGTTGTAACCAGTGGAAAGAAAATCGGCACTTATGTTGGTCGTGTTGCTGTTAGAACAAGTGGCTCGTTTAATATTTCTGCATCTGAATTGGTTCAGGGAATTGGTTACAAATACTGCCAAATTGTTCACCGAAAGGATGGCTATAGCTATTCTTTCTCGAAGACTCACTGCGACTAAAGTCGCAAAAACTCCTCCCATGCCTCAAGGCGATGGGTTTCCGTTTTGGAGAATTTTATGAATTGCCCGAACACGCAATTTTATGCGACACTGTTCGCCATAAAATGTATGTCGGCGCGTACAAAGAAATCGATTATTTCCTGTTACAGCAGCATCCTCATGAGCCGTCCCAGTTGACCGCCCAAGAGTTTGAAGAAGCCGTGAAAGCGGTGGAAAGTATGACCTTAGAGCAAATGCAGCGTTTGGGAATGTTCGAGATGTTCGGCAACACCAATCCCCAAGCGCGCCTCGCAACCGCAGAATTGGTGCAGTGGCTAGACCAACAAATCACCGAAGAATTGATACAGCAATATATCCAATTAGCTAATC